>NZ_JAKRNA010000030.1:0-23576 GCF_022347435.1 Corynebacterium sp. ACRPE
GCTCCCGCCCCCGCTGCCAATGCTGCCGCGGTCTCGCCCGCGCCGGCTGGCCCTGCGACCCCGGGCGGTGCTCCCGCGGCCAACTCTGCCGTCGCCAGTGCTCAAGACCCCCAGTCCGCCGCTGCTGCCATCATCGCTCGCCGCCGCGCCAAGTCCCAGGAGCAGCAGGCTTCTGCCCCGTCTTCTGCTCCAACCTCAGCACCGGCCGCTCAGCCGCAGCCGCAGCCGCAGGCCCCGTCCCAACCGGAATCGCAACCGAAGGCGCAACCCGAGCAGCCGGCGGCCGCCGAGGCGCAACGCACGCAGAAGCCTCAGAACCAAGAGTCGCAGCCGCAACCGCAACAGCAAGAGGCTGGAGACCCGTGGCAGCGTGAGCGGCAAATCCCGCAAGCGGACGTGCCCGAGCAGCAATCGGCGCAGCCGGCGCAGCCAGCACAGAGCGAGGCACCGCACTCAAGGCCGGCCCAGGAGGAGCAGCGCGAGCCACTGGAGAAGCCCGTGCCGGCCCGTGCAGAGGAATCTGTCCAGGAAACCAAGCCGGAATCTGGGGCGGAGTCTGGCGCAGAGAAGGCGTCGGAAATGGCGCAGCCGCAGGCGGCGGAGGAGCCGGCGGGTGACTTCGCAGAGGCCGTGAGGGAGAAATGGGTGGCGTTGAGGGGGAGCGTCGGAAAGCGGAATAAGGTGGCCGAAATCATGCTGGCTGAAGCCCGCGTGCTTGGCTTCCGCGATGGCACCCTGACGCTGGGGCACACCACCGGCGCGCTGGCCGAGCGCATCAACGCGCCCGCCAATAACGCGGTCATCGTGGAGGTGCTCAAGGAGGAGTTCCAGCGCGATGTGGCCGTGACCTGTGTGGTGGGCACCGACCCGAAGACCGCCGGTTTCGATGCCCCGCGGCCGCCGCAGCGCAAGGAAGCGTGGACGCCGAATCAGCCGGCGCGCGAGCCTGCCGACGACCAGGAGGCGGAGAGTAAGCCGGAAAGCGTCCCCGGGTGGCGCTCACGCATCGCACGGGCGACGCAGGCTGCCAAGCAACGCGATGAATCGCAGTTTAGTAACGGCGTGCCGCTGCCGCCCGAGCCTGAGCCGGACTTTGCCGCTCCGCCCGAGGAGCCGCCGGCCTATACCCGCGATGACGAAGAGCGGGACATGATGGAGGCCGCGCAGTCGACCGGCGAGATGGATCATCGCAGCGCTACCGAGGTAGCTATGGAACTGCTGGAGCGCGAGCTGGGCGCGCGGCGTGCCTAACCGGCAAGCACGGTACACTCGGGCAGTAGCGAAATTTACAGTTGATTTAGAAAGGAAACGACATGGCTGACCAAGACCCAATGCAGCAGGCAAATGACATGAACGACCTCATCGCGCAGGCCGCGCAGGTGCAGGCGGATCTGCAGAAAGCGCAGGAAGAAATCCTCGCCACCAACGTCGAGGGCCAGGCAGGCAACGGCCTGGTTAAGGTGACCATGACCGGCGGCGCCGAGCTCGTGGACCTGCAGATCGATAAGTCCGTCGTGGACCCAGAGGACGTCGACACCCTGCAGGACCTGGTCATGGGCGCGTTCAAGGAGGCCCACGCTGCGGCCGGCCGCCTGGCACAGGAGAAGATCGGCCCGCTGTCCCAGGGCATGGGAGGCCAGGGTGGCCCGTCTTTTGAGGATGTCTTCGGCGGCAACCAGTAGCCCGCACGATACGATAAAAGGCCGTTGCCCCGCGTTGGGGCCGCGGCCTTTTGCTGATTTTGGGAGTAATTGATGTTTGAAGGACCTCTGCAAGACCTCATCGACGAGTTTTCGCGCCTGCCGGGCATCGGCCCGAAGTCGGCGCAGCGCATCGCGTTTCACGTTTTGCACATGGAGCCCGAGGACATCGAGCGGCTGCAGAACGCGCTGGGCGCGGTGCGCGACGGCGTGACCTTCTGCCGCATCTGCTGCAATATTTCCCGCGAGGATGTCTGCCGCATCTGCATTAATTCGCAGCGCGACGCCTCGACCATATGCGTGGTGGAAGAGCCGAAGGATATCCAGGTCATCGAGCGCACCGGAGAGTATGAGGGCCGCTACCACGTCTTGGGTGGCGCGCTGGATCCGCTAGCGAATGTGGGCCCGCGCGATTTGAATATTTCCACGCTGCTGCAGCGCCTGGGCGGCGTGCTGCCGGACCGCGAGCTGGCGGATTCCACCCCTGAAGCCCCGCTTTACGACGCCACCCCCACCATCCACGAAGTCATCCTCGCCACCGACCCCAATACGGAGGGCGAGGCCACCGCCGCATACCTGGTGCGGTTGCTGCGCGACTTCCCTGATTTGAAGATCACCAGATTGGCCTCCGGCATGCCGCTCGGAGGCGATCTGGAGTTCGTGGACGAACTCACCTTGTCCCGCGCGCTTTCTGGCCGCCTGACCATTTAACGCGGGGAATCCGCAAGCGCGGGCTAGGGGACGGCGGCCGTGGGCCCGGTTCGCGCGCGGCCGGTGAATACCGGCGGGCCGTGCGCTCTGCTGGCCACCCCGCTCTCCGCGTTGCTGTGTATACCGCTGTGGCCGCTATGCATGCTGCTATGCGGGCTGCTAGGCGAAGCGTTGTGCCGGCTGGCGGGCGGAAGCCAGGCGATTCGGCCGTTGACGCGGGCCATGCGGCCGCGGCCCGGCAGGCCGTTGATGGAGTTGTGATACGGGCACAGCAGCGTCATGTTTTCGGGGTGGGTGAGGCCGCCGCGGGAGTATTCGATGAGGTGGTGGGCTTGGCATTCGGAGGCGGGGCGTCGGCAAGCGGACCAGGCGCAGCGGGCGCCTTCGGCCTCGAGCATGCGGCGCTGCTTCGCGGAGGCCTGCCGGGTGCGGTAGAGATTGACGGGGCCGCGCTCGGGGTGGATGAGCGTGAAAAGGCCGGCGCCGGCTAGGGTGCGGCGGATGAGTTCGGCGCCGGTGATGGTCGCGCCATTGGTCATGGCGAGGCGGATGTCATCGCCGTCGCCGGCCAGGATTTTCAGGTAATCCGGCAGCTCGATGATGACATTAGTGGTCACGGTCGCGGGCGCGGCGGCGCGGGAACCGGTGAGCCAGGCCAGCGGGTCGGATTTGGCGGCGGCCCAGATATCGGCCATCTGCGCGGCGGGGCCGGTGAAACTCAGGGTAGTTTTCTCGCCGTGCATGATGCGGCGGCCGCCGTCTTCGCGCTCGGGCGGCGGGTTGATTTCGCGCAGCAGCCGGGTCGCCGCGCGCGAGACCTGCGCGGTGGTGCCGGCGGTGGCGCACAGCTTCTCGCGGAATTGCCAGCGCTTGGTGGGGTCAGAAATGCCGCGCGAGCGGCGGGCGATGAGCGCGAGGGTCTCCAGGCTGTGTTGGTTGCGGCGCGCGGCGGCCAGGGCGCGGGATTGGTAGCGCGAGTGGCTGGTGGGCGAGAGGAAGGCCGCGGCGGTGCGGCGCACGGTGCGCGCTTGGTCCGCGGGCAGGGGCAGGCTGGAGGCGGCGTGGGCCTCTTCGAGAAGTTCCACGCCGCGCTTAGCGATGTCGCCCAGCTGCTCCAATAACGTCATGCCCCGCAGCCTATGGGCGGGGGCAAGCCGCTACAAGGGGAAGCGGCCGAGCCTGTGGATAACTCGGGGGTTTCGCGGCCGCCGGGCGAAGTTATCCACAGGTTTGAGCCTATCTTTGGGAGCGCGGGGGCTCGGAGGCGTTGAAACGTTCGACGCGCAGGCGGTCGACGGCCGGAATCTCAATCGGCTCGAGGTCCGCGAGGGCCACGCCCATGGCCTGGGCGAGGAGGAGATCCGCCAGCTGCGGGTTTCGGGCCAGCGCCGGGCCGTGCATATAGGTGGCGATGACGCTGCCTTGGACGGCGCCTTCGTAGGTGCGCTGGGCGGAGCCGTCGCTGAGATCGGCGGTGGCGGCTTGGTCGGCATTGCCATTGCCGCGGGTGAGCGTGCCGAGCGGCTGCGCGGAGGGGCCGAGGATGGTGGCGCCTAGGTGGTTTTCAAAACCGGTCAGCGGCTCGGTGAGGTCCGCGGTAACACCGGCGCGGGTGGGCTCGGAGGCTACTTCGCCGATGGCGCGGTCCTGCATGCCGGCCGTGGTGGCGTCGAGCAGCCCGACGCCGTCGATAATGCGGCCGGAGGCGCGGAAGGATTCGCCTAGGACCTGCAGGCCGGCGCAAATGGCAAAGACGGGGCGGCCGGCGTTAGCGGCGCGGGTAAGGCCGCCATCGGAAATCAGGTGGTCCGCAGCCAGGATCTGCGCGGTATCTTCGCCGCCGCCGAGGGTGTAGATATCCAGCGTCTCGGGCACGGGCTCGCCCAAGCGGATGGGGTGAATCTCCGCCTCGAAGCCGCGCATGCGGGCGCGCTGGCGCAGGACGAGGGCGTTGCCGTCGTCGCCGTAGGTACCGAGGACGTCGGGAAGCACTAGGCCGATATTAAGCATTGGTGGCCTCCTTGGAAAGCGCCTTCTTCAAATCGCGGAAGGCGGTGTAGTTGGCGAGGACCTCGATGCGGCCCTCCGGGCAGGCGGCGAGCGCGTCCATTGGGTCCGGGATGAGCTCGTGGGAGATATCGGCGTAGACCAGGCGCACGGCCAGGTCGGTGCCGCGCTCGCCGGCGGCCTTGACGCTTAAGCCATTGAAGCCTTCGAATTTCACGTCCCAGAGCCAGGACATGTCGATGCCATCGGCCACCTGGCCGTTGGTGGCGATGACCAGGCCATCGGCGCTGCGGTCCACCATGGACAGGGCTTCTTGCCAGCCGGCAGGGTTCTTGGCCAGCAGCAAGCGAATTTCGCGGCCCTTCCAGTGGATGGTGGAGTATCGGCCGGCGACATCGTCGATGCCCTCAGCGGCCGCAATGGCCTTATCGAGGTCCACACCGAAGCCCTGCACGGCCGCGGCGATGGCTTGGGCGGCGTTGCCCCGGTTCGCGCGGCCGGGCAGCGCCAGGTTCAGCGGGCGCTTGGCGGTCGGGGTGATGATGCCATGCTTATCGACGCCCCAGGTAGGCTGCGGCCGGCGGAATTCGCGGCCGTCGGCAAGCGGCTTAACGGCGTACCAGTCATCCTCGGTGCGCACGACGTGCCCGCCGGTGCGGGGGCAGGTGACGGAATCGCCGAGCCAGCCGGCGCCGGCCGAGACCCAGATGACATTCTTGGCGTCATAGGCCACGGAGGTCATGAGCACGTCGTCGCAATTGGCGATGACGAGCATGTCCGGGTGAGCCTCCACGGCGCCTCGCAGGGCGCGCTCAATCTTGTTGATTTCGCCCACGCGGTCCAGCTGGTCGCGGGTGAGGTTGAGCAGGACTAGGGCCTGCGGGTTGAGGTTATCGGCCACGTGGGGCACGTGGAGCTCGTCTACCTCGAGGACTAGGTGCGAGGCGTCTTTGCCGGCCATAAGCGCGGAGATGATGCCGGCGTCCATGTTGTCGCCGCCGTCGTTGGTGGCTACGGTGTGCTCGGCGCGGACCGCGGCGGCCAACATGCGGGTGGTGGTGGACTTGCCGTTGGTGCCGGTAACCAGCACGGCCGGGCGCCCACCGCCCAGGTTGGTCATGATGGAAGGGTCAATGGCATTGGCGATTAGACCACCGATCATTCCGCCGGCGCCACGGCCGGTGGCGCGGGAAGCGGTGGTGGCCAGCTTCGCGGCGGTAGTGGCGGTGGTGGTGCGCAACTTCTTCAACGCACCCGGGACTCTAAAACTCATGTCCCCTAGGGTAGTCGGGCGGGCGGCCTAGTCGTTCCTTTTCGCCGCCGAGCCGCCAGAATTTCGTCGGCCCCTGCCGCGACCACCGCGGCCGCCGCGGCGCCGGCGGCGCTTGTTGTTCTTGCCGCCGCCCTTTTTGTTGTTCTGCGGCGAGCGTTGGGCCCGCGGCGCAGGCTTAGCGGATTCGGGTTCGGGCTCGGCGTCTTCGATGCGCGTGAGGGCGTCAAGAAACGCCGCATCCGACATCAGCGGAATGCCCTTGCGGTGGGCATGCATGGGCTTGCCCACCAGATCCGTGGTGACATTGCAGACCACCAGCGAGGACTCGCGGGTAAGCTTTTCCGAATAATTGAGCTCCTCGCGCATGAGCGCGGCGATGATGGTGTCTGGGTCCTCGAGGATTTCCGGTGCGACCACGATTTCCATGCCGCGGCGCAGCTCCTTGCCCGGCTCGTACTTGCCGGGGTTGTGGTGCTGGACGGGGGCCTCGGCGGCGTCGACGCGCACGTGGGAGCGTTGCAGGCCGAAGCGATCGGCGCGCACGTCATCCGGCGCATAGCTGCGCACCGTGCCGCCTTCTTGCTGGCGGTAGAGCGCGATGAGCAGCTCGGTGTCCTCGCGGGAGGTTTCTGGCTCGGGCCGGCCGGCGCGCTCCACCGAGGCTTTCGGCGTGGCGTCCAGGCCGCTCTGCTTGGCGACGCCCCCCAACCGCACATCATTCGACCGCACCTGCTGCGCATAGGAGGTGGCCAAGGTATCGATAATGCGCACCGGCGTGGGGACGTGTCCGACCTTTTGGCGGCGCCGGCGGCCCTTGTTGCGGCCGCGGTTGCGCGCCCGGTTTTGGCGCGCGGCGGCCATCATGGCGCGGCGGGCCTCGGCAACGATAAATCCCCAGGTATAGGGGAGATCGTGGACGATGAGCGTGCGGCCGTCGATAAGCTTGTCCAGCGATTTAAGGATCTTGCCAAAAGCTGGTGCCTGCTCAATATCGGTGGTGCTCAGCCCGTGGAGGTGGCGCGGTCCGGCGTCGATATCGGGCTTGAGGACGGCGTGGAAGAGCTGGCCGTGTTCGCCGGCGTCGTTGAAAGCAACGGCGTCGATAGTCACGATGCGCCCGGTGCTGGGATGGATGCCGGTGGTCTGTAGGGTCAGCGCCACGTAGGGGTAGTCGGCCGCATCGGTGGATGATTCGGCCTGCTGCGGCTGCTGCGGCTTCTTGTTAGCTGCCTCCGGCGCGGCAGGTCGCTCGTGATGGGCTGGTGGGTGCGGCTTCGGCTTCGGTTTTGGCTTGGGTTTTGCGGCGTCTGGTTCGCCGGACGG
Organism: Corynebacterium sp. ACRPE; assembly: GCF_022347435.1. NCBI lineage: Bacteria > Bacillati > Actinomycetota > Actinomycetes > Mycobacteriales > Corynebacteriaceae > Corynebacterium > Corynebacterium sp. ACRPE. The sequence continues at coordinate 7,015 of NZ_JAKRNA010000030.1, forward strand.
TCGCACCGCGCGGCGCGGCCGAGTGCGTCGCTGTTCTGCGCCCGGTTTGGGTGCTGTGGACCTGGCCGCGTGGCGCGAAGCCACCGTCGCGGGCGACGGCGCTGGGGCCGACGCCGGCGTGTGCTGCGGGGAGGGGCCAGGTGTGTTGTTCATTAAACTCAGTGTAGTATCCCGCATTTCGTGCAGGGGGACAGGACGCGCCGCTTAATTTTCGACGACGATGACAATGACCTTCGGCGGAGTCGTTGGCTCCTCGGGCTCCTCAGGTCGCCCCGGTTCCTCCGGCTCTGCGGGCTCTGCCGGTTCTGCCGGTTCCTCCGGTTCTTCCGGCTCTTCCGGCTCGGACGGTACCAGCGGCATCTCCGGTCCATCCGGTGCGCTGCGGTACGGCATAGGCAGCGCCGGTTCGAGCTCTACAGGGATCTCTGGTTCGGGGGTGGGGTCGATTTCTGAGCCAGGGATCGTCGTCGTAGGAGCAGTAGTCTCCGGCTCTGGCGTCGGCTCGAGCTCGGAACCTGCGATAGTGGTGCTTGGCGCGGTGGTAACCGGCGCCGGCTTAGGCTCGGGCTCGGACTCCGAGGTCAGCAACGGAGACGTCGTCGTAGGTGCGGTCGACTCCGAGGGCTTTGAATCCGAGGACGCAGGCTCTGAAGATTCGGGCTCGGGCTGTGCCGAAGTGGACGTAGAGGACGCAGAGGTAGACGTAGACGAGTCTGCAGCCTGGGTCGGCTCAGACGTTGGCTCGCTCGTGGCAGAACTGGTGGCGGAGCTGGAAGGCTCTGCGGTCTGCTTTTCCGTCGAGGCTGCGGTGGTGGTTTCAGTCGTCGTTTTCTCGGAAGTTGTCTTTTCCGAGGTAGATGTGCTTGAGGTCGGCAGATCGGACGGCTTGGCAGGCGAGGATGCCGCAGAGGACGGCTCCGCAGATGTCGTGCTCTTCGTAGACTCCGTGGTCTGGGAAGGCTCTGCAGACTGGGAGGACGAGGAGGTTGCGGTCGGCGTCTTGGCCGCCGCTACCTGGGGTGCGGGTTCTGAGCTGGAGGATGGCGTCGCGGCAGGCGTGGTCTGAGACGGTGCTGGGGCTGGGGCCGGGGCCGAGGCGACGTCATTGGCTGCGGCCATGGCGGCAGCAGCCGCGGCGGAGGCGGCGCGGGAAATTGACTGGGAATCCTCGCCGTGGTGGCCGCCGCGGGGTTCGCTGTGGTGGCCACGTCGGTTGTCGGAGGCAGGGGCGTGGGTCTGGGCACGGTCAGCGTGACGAGAGTGCGTCGCGCTGGGCTTTTTCGTGCTCTGCGAAGGGTAGGTGTGGTGGTGCGGTGTTGGAGAGGAGGGGGCGTCGGCAAGCGGGGGCGGAGCCGAGGTACCGCTGGTGGGGCCGGCATCGTAGATGCGCGGCGTGGCGGGGTGCGCGGGGCGCTTGGGGCCATTGCCGTCGAAGTGGGAAGAATGGTTGCCTTCCGGAGCAGGAGCGGTGGAATGCGCGTTGGAGTCCGAAAGGGCTTCGTCGTCGCTCAGTAGGTTGGTGGCCACGGTGGCACCGCCACCAACGAGCACGGCGACGCCGGCTGCGGCCAGCAGGTTCGAGGTCACGGCACCGGAAGCGCCAGCAGCACCGGCTGCAGAGGTGACACTGAAACCGCTGGTTGCGGAAGCGCCGGCGGTGGTGGCACCGGCAGTAGTGCCGCCGGGAACAGCGGATGCGGCCTGTGCGCGGGCTGCGGTGGCTGCGGACATGACGGCGGCACCACCGGCGACAACGCCCAAAACTAGGCCGGCGTGGTGCTTATTGGCGGCGTTGTGCGCGTAGATGGTCAGCGCGGGGCGGTCATCGGCGTTGTAGTGGAAGTAGCCGTGGGCAATGGCGAGGCGGCCGGTCTTGGTGCAGTCGAAGACGGCGGGGGCAATCTCGCGGGCGGCGTCTCGCGGGAGGGAGCCTAAGAAGGTGCTATTGACATAGACATCAACGGTATTTCGACGCAGGAAACCGCGGGTGTGCAAAGAGACGAGATAGTGCTCGTCGGTTTGCGGAAAGCCGGTGACGTCCTTGGAAAATTCCGTCATCGTGGCGGTGGTCTCGCCGGGCAGCATGGTCCAGCGCTGCGCCGGCGGGTTATTGGCGGGGATGCACAGGTGCGGTGCCGGCAGGAGCAGGTTGAGCGTGGGCCATTCTTTGCCGGAGGCGTCCGTCATGCTCACATGGGCGGTGGTGTGCGGGCGTAGGCCGGCGCTGAGAATCCAGTCAAAGAGGGCGTAGGCCTGGGAGTCGGCGGCGCTGAGGCGGCCAAGGAGAGAATCGCCGATCCACACCGCGAAGCCTTCCTGGGCGGTGCGGGGACCGAGCTCCGCGGAGAAGTAACCGCCTTCCGCGGCGGTGGACTCGAGCAATTCGCTGAAAACTTCTGGCGGAACATCCCCGACGGGCAGATTATGGATCACGCCAAAACCGTGGTCGGGGACCACGTAGGTGGCGGAATCCAGCGAAGTCATTGGGGTCTTTCGATACGGGGGAATAGTAACACTGCATTTTAGGCGTTGACTTGGGCCATTTCCAATTTCCCCTGCCGGTGAATAAGGGGCGTTGTCCTGAGCAAAAGTTTCTACAGGATGAAAATAAGTACGGCGATAAGCGCTGCAATCATCAGTAGGGCAATGAGGGCAGGCCGCCACTGACGGCGCGGTGCGGAGTCATCGACGTTGACGGCGCGGAAGCTCGTGGTTTCGAAGGTTTCGGTGGCGGCGGGGGAGGTAGGGGTGGCGTCGGCAAGCGAGGCTTCCTTTGAATCCGGCAGCGGCGCTCCCGCATAGATGCTGAGCACCCGGCCAGTGCTGCGCGGCGCATGGTAGGCGTGGGCTAGGGTTATGCCCTGCTTGGCGACGTCCACCCCTTCCAGCCGCCCCACCCACTGCGGGCCCAAATAAGCATCGGCGCCGGAACCGGTGGTGCTGGGGGAGAGCGTAACCAACACGTGCATGCGGGCCTGGGCGGGGATATCCAAATCCGCGGGCAGGTCGGTGATGTTGATGGGCGGGGCATAGCCCAGCATTGTCCACGGGCCGGCTGGCGGGTTATTGGCCGGCAGGCAGAGGCCCGGCCGAGGCAACAGCAGGGATAGGGATCCATCGGGCTGCGGCGCGGCGGTGGCCGCAGGGGTGAGCCCGGCGCGAAAGAGCAGATCTATCTCGGGGTATTCGGCGCGGTCTGCGCTGGTGATGTGCCCGATGAGGGAGTCGGTGCGCACCTCCAGGCCACCGTCCTGGCGGGGCGCCAAGGTGACGGTGAATTCCTGGTTTTCCTTCGTCTGCGCACCATAGACGGGCAGGGCCTGCACGGCGCCTAAGCCGCGGTGCGGAATGAGGTAGGTAGAAGAAGGCATACCCACCCTTCTACCACGCCGGGGCGCGGCGCTGGTGTGCGGCGCCGGCGAGCGGGCTTAGGACAGGGCGCGGTTGACGGCGGAGTTAATCGCGTTAATGGAAGCCCGCGTGGTGGATCCGGCGATTCCGGCGCCCCACACCTTGCTTTGGTTGACGTCGGCAGCGATATAGCAGGCGGCCTCGGCGTCGTCGCCGGCGGAGCGGGACTGCTGGGAGTATTCCATGACCTCGAAGTCGATGCCCAGGGATTCCAGCGCGTTGGCATACGCCGCGATGGGGCCGTTGCCGGTGCCGGAGACGGTGGATTTTTCCCCGCGGAAGGCAACCGTGGCGGTCACGGCGACGTCACCGTCAGCGGCCGGGGAGTTGTCCATGTGGAAGGCCTCCACAGCCAGCGGGGTCTCGCGATCAAGGAATTCGGTGGCGAAGATGTCCCACATATTCTTGGAATTGACCTCGCCGCCCTCGGAGTCGGTGATTTCTTGCACCACGGTGGAAAATTCCGCTTGCATGGCGCGCGGCATATTGATGCCGTGGTCGGTCTTCATGATGTAGGCAACGCCGCCCTTGCCGGACTGGGAGTTGACGCGGATGACCGCCTGGTAGTCGCGGCCCACGTCCTTCGGATCGATAGGCAGGTAGGGAACCTCCCAGATGGCTGCGCGCAGTTCTTCCCACGAGACCTCGGTATTGTTCGTGCCGGGGCGGATGGTGGTTGCCAGCGCATCCAAGCCCTTGTTGATGGCGTCTTGGTGGGAACCGGAAAAGGCGGTAAAGACCAACTCGCCGCCATAGGGGTGGCGCTCCGGCACGCGCAGCTGGTTGCAGTATTCAACGGTTTCGCGAATCTGCGGCAGATCAGAAAAATCGATCTGCGGGTCCACGCCCTGGGTGAGCATGTTCAGGCCCAAAGTGACGAGATCGACGTTGCCGGTGCGCTCGCCGTTGCCAAACAGGCAGCCTTCGATGCGGTCCGCGCCGGCCATAAAGCCCAGCTCGGCGGCGGCGATTCCCTCGCCGCGGTCATTATGCGGGTGCAGGGAGAGCACGATGTCCTCGCGGCGGGCTAGATTGCGGTGCATCCACTCGATGGAATCGGCGTAGACATTGGGCGAGATCATCTCCACGGTGGAGGGCAGGTTGATGATCATTGGGTTATCAGGGGAGGGATCCATGATCTCTACTACTTCATTGCAGACCTCGCGGGCGTAGTCTAGCTCGGTGCCGGTGAAGGATTCGGGGGAGTACTCCCAGCGCCACGTGGTGTCTGGGTAGTCCGCGGCGATGGATTTGATGAGTGCGGCGGCGTCGGTAGCCAGCTTCTTGATGGCGGGCTTGTCCTTGCGGAAGACCACACGGCGCTGCAGCTTCGAGGTGGAGTTATAGAAGTGCACGATGACGTTCTTGGCGCCCTCGCAGGCCTCAAAGGTGCGGCGGATGAGGCGTTCGCGCGCTTGGACTAGGACCTGGATGGTGACGTCATCGGGAATCTTATTGCCTTCGATGATTTCGCGGACGAAGTTGAAATCCGTTTGGGAGGCGGACGGGAAGCCGACCTCGATTTCCTTGTAGCCCATCTTGACCAGCAGGTCGAACATGCGGTGTTTGCGCTCTGGGCTCATGGGATCAATCAGCGCTTGGTTGCCATCGCGCAGATCCACCGCGCACCACTGTGGGGCGTTCGTGATCTTCTTGCTGGGCCACGTGCGGTCCGCCAGGTCGATGTCTTCCACCTCGAGGGCGAAGGGTTGGTAGCGCTCGTGGGGCATGGCCGAGCCGCGCTGCTTATTCCACATGGGCTGGCCTTCGCGGCGCGGGCCGTTAGGGGTGGTGATATCGCGAGGGGCGCTGATAAAAGAGTCAGTGGGGGACATGGTGGTGCGGTTTCCTTGTCTGTGGTGTCTGTGGGAGACGGCCAGCTGGGCTTGGGTAGCCGGACTCCGCGACGGGGCGCTGGCCAGTATTTAGGCCGAAATCCCGCCGCGGCAGATAAGGAGTAGGTCAATCCGCTGTGCCATATCGGTCACACTACAGGCTCTCTCACTATGTGGCAAGAGATTTCATTCAATGAGACGCGACGGCGGTGCGGTACTATGCCTTTCGTGTCTACCGCCCGCAATGCCGTGTCCAACTCGTCGTCCTTACTGCGCTACTTGTGGGCGCCTGCTGCGCTCGTTGCGCTCATCGGAGCCGCAGTGCGCGTGGGCGTGCTCGCGGCGGTGGCCGCCGTGCAGGACGATAAGCTCTGGGGACTGCTTAATAAGTGGGACGCCAAGCACTACGTAGAAATCGCCCGCGGCGGTTACTTCGGTGCGGATATCTCAACGGATGGGCCGGTCCATGAGACGACCATGGCCTTCTTCCCGGGCTTTCCCTTCCTGGTGCGCGCGGTAAGCGGCATCCTGGGAACCGGCGAGGCCGGCACCGCTATTGCGCTTAACGTGCTCTTTAGCATTGCGCTGGCCGCCGGGGTGATGGCCCTGGCCGCGCAGATGGGCATGGGGAAGTGGGCCCAGGTGCTCAGCGCCGTAGTGGTAACCAGCGCGCCGATGTCCCTCGTGTTTTCTATGCCGTATACCGAGGCGCTTTTCGGGGCACTGGCTATCTGGGCGGTAGTGGCGCTGGTGGGCGAGCGCTGGTGGGCCGCCGCGGCGTATATCTTTGTGGCCGGGCTCGTGCGCCTTACCGCGGTGGACCTCGTTGCGGTCTTTGGCCTTATGGTGCTGCTGCGGGCCCGAAAGGACTGGCGAGCCTGGGCCGCGGTGGCGTTTTCCGTCGTGCCGCTGGTGGGCTATTTGTGGTGGTCGAGCAGCCACTTGAAAGATGTCGGCGGTTATTTTGGTATCCAGAAAGAACATTGGAATTCCGGCTTTGATGGCGGCAAAGCCACGGCTATGTGGCTGTGGGAGACGCTGACTGGGGCCACCAATGGCGGCTACCTGCTCAGTGCCGGCGTCATGATCGCTGCCCCGGTATGCCTGCTGCTGGCATGGCGTCGCCTGCCGTTGGCAGCCTGGCTATTTTCCGCCGTCCTTATGGCCAATGTGCTGCTTTCTGATGGCATCATGCACTCGCGGCCCCGGCTGCTCCTGCCGGCGGTGATCGTGTTGTTGCCGTGGGTGAAAAAGGGGGCGTCGGCAAGCGTGGCGGTTATTGCCTGGGCCCTGTTTGGCGCGTGGTTTTCGGCCTATATGCTCGGCGTATTTGAGTGGGCCATCTAACCGCGCTGGCTCACCGGGCTGCGGGAGAGCACGATGGTGGACAGCACCATGACGGTTAGGGCGATGAGCATAATTGCCCAACCGACGGCCGTATCGATGAGGAATTTCTCTCCCAGGACCATGTATCCCAAGCCGAAGGCCACGATGGGCTCAAAGATGGTCATGGCCGGCAGGGAATGGGCCAGGGGGCCGGCGTTGAAGGAATATTGCTGTACCACCGTGCCGGTGAGCGCGAGGCCGATGAGGCCGTAGAACTGCCAGCTCGCCAATAGGGTGGCGAGGCCTTCATGAGTGAAAATATCCACCACGGCCTTAGAAAGCAGGGCGACGAAGCCATAGATAACGCCGCAGGCCGTGCCCAATGCCAGGGGGCGCTGATCCGGTAGCTTTGCGGCCGCCGCGCCGAGGATTGCGAGGGTGGTCAACCCCACGAGGAGCGCCGGCCACCAATCGCTCCATTCTGGGCGGGGATTGCCGGCAACCGGTCGGCCGTAGATGACCATGATGCCCACCGCGATGGTCAGCGCAATGGACCAGAAAACTTCGTGGAAGGGCATCTTGCGGCCGGAGTACCACGCCGATAGCGGCAGGGTAAACATCAAGGACAGCACCAAGATGGGCTGGACGACCAGCAAGGTGCCGAAGCCGAGCGCGATAACCTGCAGGCCGTAGGCGCCAATCGCGGCCGCGGTGCCCACCCACCACAAGGGGTTAGACATGGCGGCGCGCATGACCGAATCATCGGCGTCAAGGGCGATGCGGTGGCGGATGACTGTGCCCCAAGCAACCGTCAGCGCGGATGCGAGCGCGAAAAAGATGGCGAGGAGGTTGCTTAACACCCGCTCAACGGTAGTAAAGATTCCTGTTATATGCATATTCTGCGCTGTATGGCGCGCGTTTTTCTCCATGGGGGGCGGCCGGCGCATGGCGCGCTTTACGCTCGGGCGTGTGAATAAAAAGCAAGCATTGTCTAGGAATTATGATGAGGACTAGACCCCTGCGGGGTAGCATGGGTATTTGACTAATGACCGACAGGTATTTCTGGACGCGCGCGAACGCACACTCCGGAAATGCCTGGAAAGACGAAAGGCGGCATCCTCACCGTGGCCCTGATCGTGCAAAAATATGGCGGCTCATCCCTCGAATCCGCAGACCGCATTCGCGCCGTTGCGGAGCGCATCGTGACCACCAAGAAGCAGGGCAACGACGTCGTTGTGGTGTGCTCCGCCATGGGCGATACCACCGATGAGCTGCTTGACCTTGCCGCCCAGGTCAACCCCGTGCCACCGCGGCGCGAAATGGACATGCTGCTGACCGCGGGCGAGCGCATCTCCAATGCGCTGGTGGCCATGGCCGTGGAATCCTTGGGTGCCCATGCCCAGTCCTTTACCGGCTCCCAGGCCGGCGTGCTCACCACCGAGCGCCACGGCAATGCCCGCATCGTGGACGTTACCCCGGGCCGCCTGACCGAAGCGCTGGATGAAGGCAAGATCTGCATCGTCGCCGGATTCCAGGGAGTTAATAAGGAATCGCGCGATGTCACCACCCTGGGCCGCGGCGGTTCCGATACCACCGCGGTGGCGCTAGCGGCCGCGCTGAATGCGGACGTGTGCGAGATTTACTCCGATGTCGATGGCGTGTATACCGCAGACCCGCGCATCGTCCCGGACGCGCAGAAGCTAGACAAGCTCTCCTTTGAGGAGATGCTGGAGATGGCCGCGGTAGGTTCCAAGATTTTGGTTCTGCGCAGCGTAGAGTACGCCCGCGCGTTCAATGTACCCTTGCGAGTTCGCTCGTCTTATTCAAATGACCCCGGCACCCTAGTGACCGGATCGATGGAGGATATTCCTGTGGAAGAAGCAGTACTCACTGGTGTAGCAACCGATAAGTCCGAGGCAAAGGTCACCGTCCTTGGAATCCCGGACCGCCCAGGGGAGGCAGCGAAGGTTTTCCGTGTCATTGCCGATGCGGAGATCAATATCGACATGGTCTTGCAAAACGTCTCCTCCCTGGAGGATGGCACCACCGATATCACCTTCACCTGCCCGCGTGCCGACGGCCCGCGCGCCATGGAGCTGTTGACCAAGCTGAAGTCCGAGGGCGGCTGGGCCAATGTGCTTTACGACGACCAGGTGGGCAAGGTCTCCCTCGTCGGCGCCGGCATGAAGTCCCACCCGGGCGTGACCGCCGAGTTTACCGAGGCCCTGCGCGACGTCGATGTCAATATGGAGCTCATCTCCACCTCCGAAATCCGCATCTCCGTGCTCACCCGCGAGGCTGACCTGGATAAGGCAGCTCGTGCGCTGCACGATAAGTTCCAGCTTGGCGGCGAAGAAGAAGCCACGGTTTATGCTGGAACCGGACGTTAAATACCCAAAAGCAACTACAGAGGATTTTTAAGTCATGACCACTGTTGCAGTCGTAGGCGCTACCGGCCAGGTCGGCCGCGTTATGCGCTCCATCTTGGAAGAACGCAATTTCCCGGCGGATAAAGTGCGCTTTTTTGCCTCGTCTCGCTCCGCCGGCACCGAACTGGAATTCCGCGGCGAGCAGATTATCGTAGAAGACCTCGCTGAGGTCACCGAGCAATCCGTTGCCGACGTCGATATTGCCTTGTTCTCCGCCGGCGGCTCCACCTCCAAGCAGTGGGCCCCGGTATTCGCCGCGGCCGGCGCGACCGTGGTGGATAATTCCTCGGCCTACCGCAAGGACCCAGAGGTTCCCGTCATCGTTTCCGAGGTCAACCCCGAGGCAGCCAAGAATACCCCGAAGGGCATCATCGCGAACCCGAACTGCACCACCATGGCTGCCATGCCAGTGCTGAAGGTCCTCCACGATGCCGCTGGCCTGAATAAGCTTCACGTGTCCTCCTACCAGGCGGTGTCTGGCTCCGGTCTGGCCGGCGTGCAGGCGCTGGCCGCGCAGGTATATTCCGTCGGTGAGCACAATGTGGGATTGGTCCACGACGGCTCCGCGATTGATGACGAAGACTTTGGGCCGTACGTGGCACCTATCGCCTATAACGCCCTGCCGATGGCCGGAAACCTCGTTGATGATGGCTCCCTGGAGACCGACGAGGAACAAAAGCTGCGCAACGAATCCCGCAAGATCCTGGACATTCCGGAACTCAAGGTAGCGGGCACCTGCGTGCGCATCCCGGTCTTCACCGGCCACACCCTGACCATTCACGCCGAGTTCGATAAGCCCATCACCCCAGAGCAGGCCACCGAGCTTTTGGGCGGCGCTCCGGGCGTTACGCTTGCCGACGTCCCCACTCCGCTCGCCGCCACCGGCATCGACGAGTCCTTGGTCGGCCGCATCCGCCAGGACCAGACGGTGGACGATAACAAGGGCCTCGTGCTCGTTGTCGCCGGCGATAACCTCCGCAAGGGTGCTGCTCTCAACACCATCCAGATTGCAGAGCTACTCGTCTAAGCCCACACCGGTGCTCCGCCGCGCTTTTGCGCTACGGGCAGACGAGCTAGTCCCCAGAGACCGGCTTAGCAGTTCCGGTGCCGTTACCAGTACCCTTGGCGCTACCAGCTGCGGAATCCTTCTTGCCAAAGTCGAGGTCGCTAGTGGACGACGGAACCTCCGGCTTGGTGTGCTGCACGTAGGTCACGGACGGCTCCGGATCTTCGCGGTCATACTCAATATCATCATCATTTTCGAGCTCCTCGTGGATCTCTTCTGCGATATTGGTGACGAACTCGGTGGTTTCCATATTGGACGCTGCAGCCAACTTGCGCAGCTCGCGCTCGTTCTTCTTGGTAAAGCGCTTGCGCGGATCCAGACGACGAGACACCAGCTCGTGTGCGCGCATGCGGCGGTCGGACTCGTCCGAGAGCTTGCTGCCGTTCTTGATGCGGTTAAAGACCATCACCACGATCATCAGCAGTCCGAGGTAGCCCAGGATCGGGTAGACGTTGCTGACCAAGGCCTGGAAGCCTACGAAGGACAAGATGAAGCCGATGATGCAGGCGCCGGCATAAACCGGGTAGAAGCGCTTGGGGTTATTGCGGGTCAAGCGCTTGCCCAGCGCGTAGAACATGCCGATGGCGGTATTAAAGACCATGCCGTAAATGACAAAGGTCATCAGCACGCCCAAGACTGGGTGGATGCTGGTAATCAGGCTCAGTACCGGCATGTCCTGGCCGTTGACGGTCTCTGCCTCGAAGAAGAGGGCGAATACCAACAGTGCCAACAGGATGAGATAGAGCAGGCCACCGATGAGGCCACCGACGCCAACTGCACGGTTATCCAGGAAGTTACCGCCGATAACGATGGACATGGATACTGCCGTCATCACGTTCAGGCCGGTGTAGTTCAGTGCGGCTAGCCACCAATTAGGCAGCGAGGTATCAACATTGTTGATCGCCCAGTCATTCATGGCAGAGAAATCAACGTCCGCATTCAAGATGGTATAGCCGGTGGCAATGACCACGAAGATGATGATGAATGGGGTGATGGTACCGATGACTGCGGTTACGCGGTCGACATCCATCAGGCCGACGAGCAGCACCAAAATCAGCATGGCGGTGGCGCCCACCCATACTGGGACGGACGGGAACTGCTGATTGATATTCGAACCACCGCCGGCGAACATGACGAAGCCGATGGCGAACAAGGTCACCAGGGTGGACCAGTCCAAAATCTTGGCGGTAAATGGCGATGCGACCTTGTCGTAGACAGCGGTGTGCTCCTCGGCCTGGAAGTACGAGCCGAGCTGCAGGATGGAGATGCCGGTGATCATCATCAAACCAGCGGCTAGGGCGATGCCCCACAGGCCCCAGTCACCAAAGGCCACGAAGTACTGCATGGCCTCCTGGCCGGAGGCGAAGCCTGCGCCCACGACGACGCCGATAAACGCCATGGAAATTCCGATTGCGCGTTTTAACATGAAAGGGAGAAACTCTCTTACTCACACGCGCCGGGCCCGGCATTGGTATCGCGCGGGCCCGGATCGACGGTCGATTTATCACGTGTGTACACAACTAATAAACCACACATTGGACAGATATTTCGGGCAAGAATCGCCCTCATTGTGGCCTCGTTCACCCCACTCATTGCGCGTAAAGTGCAGCTAAGTGCCAATATCTGGGGCCCGCGGGATACAAGGTAACCAGAGCGTAACAATTTGAGAGTGAAATTAACTCCGCAATCGCAGGGGGCTATTTGGGGGTATTAACCTGTCCCCGCGATGAGATCCTTGCGGGCGCGCGCCACGCGGGAGCGAATGGTGCCCACGCGCACGCCGGCAATCTTGGCCGCCTCCTCATAGGTATAGCCCAGTACCTGGGTGAGGATGAGGGCTTCGCGGCGGTCGGCCGGGAGGGCGTCGATAAGCGTACGCGCGTCGATCCACTCGCTCCACGCCGCGGATTCTTCCGGCGCCGCACCCATCGCGTCTTCGTACTCGGTGGCAGATCTCCGCGGCCGGGCCATATCGTGGCGAATATTGTCCACCCACACGCGCCGGGCCAAAGACAGCAACCACGTGCGGGCGGAGGACCGCGCCGCAAAGCGCGGCAGGGCGCTGATGACGCGCAGATAGGTCTCCTGGGTGAGATCGTCGGCCCCCTCGGGCCCGCCCAGGTGCGCCAGCAAGCGCCACACATCATCCTGGGTGGCCTTGATAAACTCCGTCAGGGCCGCGCGGTCGCCGCGACCGGCCCGAAGAGCGAGGTCGGTGACGCGGGCGTCGTCTGCTGCGGAGTGGTGAGTCACCTGAATGAATCTACCAGCACCCTTTACTCTCTTTGGCGAGCCCTGACAACCGTGCAAAGTTTTGCCACACTGGGAAGAACTGACCGCGAATTGCCAGGAGGCAAAAATGAGTGAATTTACCGCTGATGACATCCTGAACAAGGGCCAGCGCCCCGCTGGCAAGGGAAATACCACCCGCCCCTCGGGCCAGCCGGTGCCGTCCGAAAACACCTCGGTGACCGCGGGCCAGCAGGGACCGGTGGCGCTCAATGATATCCACCTCATTGAAAAGCTCGCGCACTTCAACCGCGAGCGCGTGCCTGAGCGCACGCCGCACGCTAAGGGCCACGGTGCCTTTGGTGAGCTGCACATCACGGAAGATGTCTCTGCCTACACCAAGGCCAAGGTCTTCCAGAAGGGCACCGTCACCCCGATGATGGGCCGCTTTTCCACCGTGGCCGGCGAGCAGGGCTCCCCGGATACCTGGCGCGATGTGCACGGCTTTGCCCTGCGCTTCTACACCGAGGAGGGCAACCTCGACATCGTGGGCAATAACACCCCGGTCTTCTTCATTCGCGATGGCATTAAGTTCCCAGACTTCATCCACTCCCAGAAGCGCCTAGGCACCAATGGCCTGCGCGATGCCGATATGCAGTGGGATTTCTGGACCCGCAACCCGGAATCCGCACACCAAGTCACCTATCTGATGGGTGACCGCGGCACCCCGAAGTCCACCCGCCACCAGAATGGCTACGGCTCCCACACCTTCCAGTGGGTCAATGAAGAAGGCGAGGCTTTCTGGGTCAAGTATCACTTCAAGTCCCGCCAGGGCGTGGAGAACTTCACCGATGAGGAGGCCACCACCACCGCCGGCCAGAACCCGGATTGCCACCGCGAGGATCTTTACAACGCCATCGAGGAGGGCAACTACCCGATCTGGGACGTTAAGGTGCAGATCATGCCGCTGGATGAGGCGGAGAATTACCGCTTTAACCCCTTCGACCTGACCAAGGTCTGGTCCAAGAAGGACTACCCGCTGCACGATGTGGGCTACTTTGTACTCAACCGCAACCCGCGCAACTTCTTTGCCCAGATTGAGCAGGTGGCGCTCGATCCTTCCAATATTGTGCCGGGCGTTGGCCTATCCCCAGACAAGATGCTGCAGGCCCGCGCCTTTGCTTACGCTGACCAGCAGCGTTACCGCATCGGCGCGAATTACAAGCAGCTGCCGGTTAACCAGCCGCAGAATGTGAACGAGGTCAATACCTACGAGCACGAGGGCAGCATGCAGTTCCTCTTCAATGCTCCGGAGGATCCGGTCTACTCGCCCAACCGCCACGACAAGGGTACGGGCGTGCTTGACGACGCCGCTGTAAACGACCGCTCCCAGCTCGAGACCACCACCGCGGCAGAGCTCTACATCAATCCGGAGTCCCACGGCAGCGACTTGGTGCGTGCACCGTATGTTCGCCACGCCGAGGACGATGACTTCGTGCAGGCGCGCGACCTGTACGAGAACGTCTATGACGATGCCGCCAAGGAGCGCCTGGTCACCAATATCACCAACGCGATGGCCGGCGTATCCGAGGAGACCGAGGAGCGCGTCTACGAATACTGGACCAACGTGCACCCAGCCCTAGGCCAGCGCGTGCGCGAGGTCTACGCCGAGAAGAAGTAATCTTTTCCCGGCAGCGCTTGTGCGCTAACGACGCCGCCCCCGTACCGAGTTGCTTTACTGCACGGTACGGGGGCGGTTTCTTGCTGTGTGGCTAGTCGCAGCGGCGCATCTTTTCCGTAACAAAGGCGGGAGCGCCCTCGGCGGCCCACTTATCCACGTCGTAGCACGGGGCGGCCATGCCGGAGGTTGCCTCGCCAATGGATTCAATGGCTACCCACTGGCCGCCCTCATAGCGCGCCCAGGCAGTCCAGTCCGTGCTGTCTTTGCCAAAGTGGGCCCACTGGCCATCGCAGTTATTGACTCGGATATTGGTCATGGTGGGAGCTGCGGGCTGTAGCGCTTCTGGGGAGCAGTCGCCGCGGCCGGTGTCGGCGGGTACGGCGGCCGGAGCTTCACTTACTTCGTCGGCGGATCCCGCGGTGTCCTCGGCGGGAGCTGCCTCCGCAGAAGTGGGCTCGGCCGCTGCGGTCTCGGTGACGGTGTCTGCGGCTTCCGAGGTAGCGGGCTCGCTCGTGGTTTCTTCGGACGAGGTCTCCTCGGCCGACGAGCTTGCGGCGGTGGCGTCGGAGAACTCCGGTTCTGCCGAGGTATCGGCGTCGTTGGAGCAGGCAACAAGGCTGAAGCACAGCGGCGCGATGGCCGCAGCGGCGAGGTAGCGGGAAGGGGATAGGGAATAATTGTGGGACATGCCATATATCGTAGAGGAACTGCCAATGCGGGGGTGTTCGGCGCGCCTGCAACAGGGGAGTGACCTGCAAGGATAGGTTCATTACCATGACCTCACGCCTTGCCTCCCCAGACGCTGCGTCCCCCTCCCGGTGGCGCAGCGTCCTCTTGATCCTCCTGCTCGCCCTGCCGCTCATTATCGGCGCTGCGGTGGCGGGCCTTGCGCAGTGGGAACCCGCCCACACCTGGTCTAGCGCCGCGCAGCCATTTGGAGCGCCGCGGGAAAATTCCGCCTCGCCAGAGGTGAAGGAAGCCGCCGAGGCGGCCAGCCGCGCGCAGGCACAGGCGAGCATGCTTAAATCGGGCGCCACGCAGCTTGACGACGGCACAGGGGAGCTGAATAAGGGGGCGGATGAGCTCGGAGGGGGCGTCGACAAGCTGGCGACGGGCTCCCAAGAACTGGTGGCCGGCCTCAATCAGCTGCAGTCCGGAACTAATACGCTCGGTGGCGGTGCAACGGAGCTGGCCAATGGCGTTGGCGGTGCCGTGGACCAGGTGGTGGGCCTCGGTGCCGTCCAAGGGCAGATTCTGCAGGCCATCGATGGCACGATGCGCGACCTGGAAGGCAATAAGTCCAAGGAAGCGAAGGAAATTCGCTCGCAGCTGGGCGATCTCCGTGCGCAGGTGAATAATTTCCGCCTGGATAATTCAGTGACCGACCAGCTCAAGAAGCTCAAGGACGGCTCGCGCGATCTATCCAATCAGTTGGCGGTCAACGGCTATGCCTATCACGATGGCGTGAACCAGGCCGTATCCGGTGCGCAGGAGCTCAACGAGGGAATTGCGGAGCTGAACAAGCGCGTTGGTGAGGCGCAGGAGGGCGTGGACAAGCTTGACGACGGCGCCGGCAGGCTTTCCACCATGGCGGCCCAAAACCAGACCAATGTGGGTGAAATTCAGCGTGCCCTGCCGCCGGTGCATACCGCGACCGACGGCCCGGCACATCTGCTCAGCCCTATTGTGGCGATGCTGGTCTCCGCTTTGGTCCTGCTCGCAGGCGCCGCGGCCGGTGTGGCCTGGCAGGTGGGATTCCGCCCATGGTTGACGGTCCTCGGCGGCACGCTAGCCGCGGTCGCCATCGGGGAAATCCTCCTCTTTGTGCTTGCCACCGGATTTACCCCTGTGGCGGCGGTGTGGGCCGGCGCGGCGCTCCTTCTAGGCGCGCTGTCCATGGCGGCCATCACTCGTGGCCTACTCGGGCTATGCGGTATTACTGCCGGCAGCATCCTCGCGGCGCTGTTTGGCATCGGCCAGACCGCGCTGGTGGGTTGGCTATGGAAATCCGCGGCAATTGCCGGTGTTTCTAAGGTTTGGCAGATTGTTTCTAATCTTTTGCCGCTGAATTGGACTACCGCGGCCGTCACGGCGGCGGGTAACGAAGGCGAACAGGCCGTGTTGTGGACCGGCGTTGCGGTATTGCTCGCCATCACTCTCATTGGGCTGAGTGCAAAGTGGTGGGCTCCATCCACAGGAAAATTCAAACCTACGGTTCATTAGGTCTGAAAAAGCACACCTAAGAATAAGAAACATTGGTGGAAACTGGGAATTTTGATTCGCGTTACCGTTTGCATTGTGCGAGTGCTACAGTTGGTCTTGCTCACAAAGCCTACTTAGGGGGTAGGCGAACGGTTTCTCCAATCCGTTGTGAGTGATAGGGAATAGGGACGACGCGGCGCTGTAGGGGCACCGCGTCGTTTCCCATATGTGGGGTGCCTAGCTGCAATTTTTGCGGAAAATTCGGGTTAAGGGTCAAAATGTGTGTCTGGCTCGGCGTGTCGCGGGGGTTAGATTTGGCCTTTTTGAATGCCGATTGAGTGGGTGTAGTCGGTGTCGATAGCGTTGTCGTAGAGGGCTGGGCG
>NZ_JAKRNA010000031.1:0-22857 GCF_022347435.1 Corynebacterium sp. ACRPE
ACGCCCAGCCCTCTACGACAACGCTATCGACACCGACTACACCCACTCAATCGGCATTCAAAAAGGCCAAATCTAACCCCCGCGACACGCCGAGCCAGACACACATTTTGACCCTTAACCCCTCTAGCACAGCTGAACTGGCTCTCTGCACGATGTTTTTCTAGCCGCCCTAGCAGACAACAAAGGTTCCTATCCCTACCTAGCTCTTGGTCCCCTCTAAGGGATTTAGCCCTAATTGAGCGAAAGCGCCCGTGTACCGCCCCTGAGACGGAGTACGGGCGCTGCGGCATTTCAGTGCCCTTTTAGCTGCTTGCAGAAGCGTCGCATGCCAGCATAGGTTCTTTCCCGTTGAACGCAATCAAAAACTAATATAAAGTTAAGCTTGTTTTAAATGCAGAGAGTTTTTCAGCTTTCGGGGACCCTATTCCCGCGTATTTCTACACAGGGAGTTACTGTAATGATTGTTAAGCTTTTGAGCGGCCTGCTTGCCACCATTATGGGATTCTTCGGCCTGGGCACCCCGGCACAGGAAGCTGCGCCGGCACCTGAGTCAGAGCAGGTTGCTGTTGCTGAGCAGGGCGCCAACGATGACGTGCAGGCTCTTATCGACGCCGCCCATGCCAAGGCCGGCTACGAGTTCATCAGCGTCCGCTACGAGGGCGACACCGCCAATATTGCCCTGAACCCGGAGACCTACAACCCGGACAAGGATGGCGATACCTTTGAGGCAGTTTCCCAGCTCCTGCAGGAAAAGGGCTACCAGGTCACTGCCGTTCTTTAAGGCTTAGTTCATTCCAGGATCCGCACTGCGGCCTCGGTAAAGCATCCGTTTGCCGACGCACGTGCGGATTTTTCTTTGCCCAATTCTCCCTCGACCTTGTGCGAGACCCCTAAGCGTGACTGTGATGACCCTAGGCAGAGTTTTCGCTCACATATGCCTTCTTGAAGGTGAATGGCAATAGGGTTAAGGATTACTACGCCTCCTATGCGCCGAACGTGTGTGCACCCCTATTGAGTGCTCTCCAGTCACACCTGTAACACCAACTTTCTATGGATGGTCCCGGAGTAACCCGAAGAAATTGCACGCAAATCAAACCCTTGAATTTGCACGAAATTAGACAAAACGTAGCGCATAGAAGTGTTCACACGGCTTTTGTCAAAACTAATCGTAGTATTGATTAAGCCATTGGCGTGGCGCCCCGACCTTAGGAAAGGCCTAGGGTACATCGAACATATGTATTTAAAACTAGGTTGACCGTGGAAATAAGCACATCTACCTGTGGGTATGAAATTAGAAATCCTGCATAACGTGCAGTTTTCTAAAACTTTCTGGCTGGCGCTTTAAATTTTCCCGTGATATTATGCTGAGAGCACAATAAGAGTTAATTCAGATTTGGGTTCAGAACCCTGATTAACTGGAGTGTGTTCAAGTCTCAATTTCAGGTTCTGCTCAGCGAAAACATTCGCTGTACAGGAAAACGAATGTAAGTATTTGTACCGCTCGAAGAGGAAAGAATGAGTAGATTGAAAAACATATCCCGAGAGGGGTGGATGGTCTTTACCGCAGTGCTTGCTGCAATTGCGGTAGTTGCGGCCATGGTCACCGTTCCAGGTGCGAAAGCGGAGGAAAGTAAATTTGGCGTAGAAATGCCGACGCCGAATACTGATCTGTCCGACGTTCATAGTCGCGGCGGTGAAGGTTGGGATGCCTCTTGGGGCAACCTAGTTTGGGCTGGTAAACCGAATACCCCGCAGGACGGAAACCCTTCGCGAAATGGCAATAAGAGCAATAACGTTGGCTGGGCGCTTTGTATCGATCCGGGTCGGCAGACTCCGATGGGTAACAGTCAACCTTATTTGATGGAAAATGCGGATATGCTTCGATTTGATAGCGAGCATATCAACCCAGATTACGAAGATGGCGCCATCTATCTTGCCACTAAGCTGCGCGACGCACTTGATGCAGGTGACAAGGAGACCGTAAAGGAATACTGGGTTTATCTGTCTGCCATCATTGGTGCCCCTGCGGCAGCAGCACAGTCTTTAGCTGTAATTAACGGCACCCTTACTCAAGGCGGCGACCACGCCGAGGGGCAACTGTTTCCCGATTTTCATGGTGATCTGGAGACGTTTACCAAGTTGACTGGGCTGCGGGTTGTTTCGGAAAATCCTGTCAAATTTGAGCGGGACCCAAATATTGATGTTCCAAAAGCACCTAACGGGGCATACATCACTATCGTAGCGCCTAACGGTAAGGCGGAGGGTGCACCTCAGGCTCAGCGTGTTATGCCTGTTGATCAGCCGGGTCTGCCGGATAATCCGGATAACGGTGGCAGCTCCGAGCAGCCGACCACTTCCGACGAGAATACGACCGAAGAGACTACCTCTGAGAATCCGGAAGGGGAGACGTCTTCTAACGAGACGACTACCGAATCTGAGCCGTCTAATACTGAGGAAACCACTCCTAAGGATTCCACTACTGAACCGACCTCTCCTGACGAGACCACCAAGGTGACCGAGCCCACCGCTCCGGTTCCAGGTACTGAAGAGCAGGAGAAGGATCTTAATCCGGAGATTAAGACGGAGGCCAAGATCAAGGATGGCGACCGTGTAGAGAAGGGCGCCACGGTTATTGACACTGTGACGTATAAGGACCTTGTTCCGGGTAAGAAGTACACCCTGAAGGCAAAGCTGATCTCTAAGGCAGATGGCAAGACCGAACTGGGTGAAGGTTCTGCGGTACTGGTTCCGGAAGAGTCCGCCGGTAAAAAGGACGTTGAGATCACCGTCAACGACAAGGCAGATCCTGCTGTTGACGCTGCGGTTGCCTTCGAGAAGCTTGTATCTACCGAGGTAGACAAGGACGGCAACGAGACCACCGGCTCCACCGATGAAAACGTGATTGCTACTCACGAAAACATTAACGATGAGAAGCAGACCGTTAACACCAAGTGGAACCCGTCTATCAAGACCAAGGCTGACTTTGACAACGCTTCGCAGGTAAAGGCTGGCGTTACTGTCAAGGACACCGTTGAGTACACCGACTTGGTGCCAGGTAAGGAATACACCCTGAAGGCCGAGCTGCGTAACAAGGCTGAGAATGACAAGGGTGAGCACGAGGTCGTCGGAAAGGGCGAAGTAACCTTCACCCCGAAGAAGTCTGCCGGTGAGCAGGTCGTTGATATTAAGGTCAACGACGATGTTGAGGGCGTCATTAAGGCAGCCGTCGCATTCGAGGACCTCTACTCCAAGGAGGTCGATGAGAACGGTAAGGAAACTCCGAACTCTGATGAAGAGAAGAAGATTACCGATCACCGCGACATCGATGATGAGGATCAGACTGTAACCTCCGAGATGGAGCCATCCATCGGCACCAAGGCTGAGAAGGCTAAGGGCGATGAGATCAAGGCTGGCACCGTCATTACCGATAAGGTTAAGTACAACGACCTGGTTGCTGGCAAGGAATACACTCTGAATGCAGAGCTGCGTTCCAAGGTCAAGGATGAGACCACTGGTGACTTCCCGGTAATCGGCCACGGTAAAAAGACCTTCGTACCTGAGACCTCCGAGGGTACGGAGAAGGTAGAGATCACTGTTGATGAGGGTGTTACCGAGGCCGTTGATGAGGCAGTTGCTTTCGAATACCTGACCTCCACTGCTGTCAACAAGGACGGCGAGGATTCCACCACTGGTGAGAAGAATGACATCGCCGAGCACACCAATATCGAGGACGAGGCTCAGACTGTAAAGTCTGACAAGCCTTCCGAGACCACCACTCCGGAGACCGCCACCTCTACCGAGGAGGTTCCGGATGAGCCTGGTCACGGTGGCGAGGGTGAAACCTCTACGCCTTCTTCCTCTGAGGATTCCTCTACCTCGACGACTAGCGAGACCAGCGAGTCTGAGGAGCCGGGTGACTCTGAGAGTGAGAAGCCTTCCGAGTCTGAGGAACCGTCTGAGTCTGAGGCCAGTGAGCCTTCTGAGTCCGAGTCTGTAGAGACCACGTCCTCTGAAGCTTCCGAGACCTCTGAGTCTGACAAGCCTTCGGACGGCGAGTCGACGACCCCGGATAAGCCGACCGAGCCTTCTGAATCGACCGAGCCTAACGAGCCGGGGACCCCTGGTGGCGGCGACGAGAAGGACACCCCGAGGATCTTCACCAAGGCTGAGTTCGGAGATGATTCCCACGAAGTAATCGCTGGAGCTAAGGTCAACGACACCGTTGAGTTCCACAACTTGGTTTCGGGTAAGGAATACACCCTGAAGGCTGAGCTCATCTCCAAGGTGGATGGCAAGACTGTTCTGGGTACCGGTGAGAAGACTTTCACCCCGGATTCTGCTGACGGCGACGTAGTTGTTGAGATCACCGTTAACGATGATGTGACCAAGCCGGTCCAGGCAGCTGTTGCGTTCGAGTACTTGACCTCCACCCAGGTCAACGAGAATGGCGACGATGAGCCGACCGACGAGGACACCCCGAATGACATCGCTAAGCACGATGACATCAACGACAAGGATCAGACCGTAACCTCCAAGCCGCGCATTTCCACCAATGCGGACTTTGCAAACGGCTCCAAGGAAGTTGTTGCTGGTGCTACGGTCATCGACACTGTTGATTACTTCAACCTGATTCCGGGTAAGGAGTACAAGCTCAGTGCTGAGCTGATTTCCAAGAAGGACGGCGAGACCGTTCTGGGCAAGGGCGAGGCTACTGTTAAGCCTGAGTCCGCAAATGGTCAGGCTGAAGTTAAGATCACCGTTTCTGACGACGTGAAGGAGCCGGTTGAGGCTGCGGTTGCGTTTGAAGAACTGACCTCCACCGACGTCAACGACAAGGGTGAAGACACCCCGGATACCACTCCGGAGAAGCCGAACCACATCGCTGAGCACAAGGACATCAACGACGAGAACCAGACCGTAACCTCCCACAAGAACGCGATTGTTTCTACCAACGCGGACTTCGAGGGTGACCTGCGTGAGGTTGTTGCTGGTGCTGAGATTGTGGACCAGGTTTCCTACGAGGGTCTGGTTCCGGGTAAGGAATACTTCCTGGATGCCCAGCTGATTTCCAAGGAGGACGGTAAGACCGTTCTTGGTGAGACCAAGGGTCACAAGTTCACTCCGAAGAGCGCTAATGGCACTGAGGCTGTCACCATCACCGTGAGCGATAAGGTTACTGAGCCGGTTGAGGCTGCAGTTGCCTTCGAGACGCTGACTTCCAAGGTTGTCAATGACAAGGGTGAGGACACCCCTGACAATGACAAGCCGAACGAAATCGGTGAGCACAAGGACATCGATGACGATGATCAGACCGTGACCTCCGAGGATGAGCCGGAGACCTCTGCTCCGGAGACCACCACCTCGAAGGAAGAAGTTCCGGGTACGCCTGGTGACGGCGACGAGACTTGTGAGTCTGAGGAGCCGGGTGACTCTGAGAGTGAGAAGCCTTCCGAGTCTGAGGAACCGTCTGAGTCTGAGTCCAGTGAGCCTTCTGAGTCCGAGTCTGTAGAGACCACGTCTTCTGAGGCTTCCGAGACCTCTGAGTCTGACGAGCCTTCGGATTGCGGTTCGACTACTCCGGAGAAGCCGGGCGAGCCTTCTGAGTCGACCGAGCCTAACGAGCCGGGGACCCCTGGTGACGGCGACGAGAAGGACACCCCGAAGGTGTCCACTAATGCGGACTTCGAGGGTGGCCTGCGTGAGGTTGTTGCTGGTGCCAAGGTTGTGGACCAGGTTTCCTACGAGGGTCTGGTTCCGGGCAAGGAATACACTCTGGATGCCCAGCTGATTTCCAAGGAGGACGGTAAGACCGTTCTTGGTGAGACCAAGGGCCACAAGTTCACTCCGGAGAACGCTAATGGCACTGAGGCTGTCACCATCACCGTGAGCGATAAGGTTACTGAGCCGGTTGAGGCTGCGGTTGCCTTCGAGACGCTGACTTCCACCCAGGTGGATAAGCACGGTGAGGACAACCCGACCGATGAGGACAACCCGAACCCGGTTGGTGAGCACAAGGACATCGATGACGATGACCAGACTGTGACCTCCGAGGACTTTGAGAAGACTCCGAAGATCACCACTAACGCTGACTTCGAGAAGGGTTCTCATGAGGTTGTTGCTGGTGCCAAGATTGTCGATGAGGTTACCTACGAGGGTCTGGTTCCGGGTAAGGAATACACCCTGAAGGCTGAGCTCATTAACAAGAAGGACGGCAAGTCTGTGCTGGGCGAGGGTGAAGCTACCTTCACTCCGGAGAAGTCCAAGGGCATGGTGCCTGTCTCCATCACCGTGAACGATGATGTGAAGGAGCCTGTCCAGGCTGCGGTTGCCTTTGAGGAGCTCACCTCCACCGAGGTCAACGACAAGGGTGAGGAGACTCCGGATACTAATCCGGAGAAGCCGAACCACATTGCTGAGCACAAGGACATCAACGACAAGAACCAGACTGTGCCTAAGGATGAGCCTGGTGAGAAGCCTGGTGAGAAGCCTGGTGAGAATCCGGGTGAGAATCCGGGTGATGAGCCTGGTGAGAAGCCTGGTGAGAAGCCTGGTGAGAACCCGGGTGAGAAGCCTGGTGAGAATCCGGGTGAGAATCCGGGTGAGAACCCGGGTGAGAAGCCTGGTGAGAAGCCTGGTGAGAATCCGGGTGAGAATCCGGGTGAGAAGCCTGGTGAGAACCCGGGTGAAACTACCGAACTGACTGAGCCGTGGATTACCACTAACGCTGACTTCGAGAAGGGTTCTCATGAGGTTGTTGCTGGTGCCAAGATTGTCGATGAGGTTACCTACGAGGGTCTGGTTCCGGGTAAGGAATACACCCTGAAGGCTGAGCTCATTAACAAGAAGGACGGCAAGTCTGTGCTGGGCGAGGGTGAAGCTACCTTCACTCCGGAGAAGTCCAAGGGCATGGTGCCTGTCACCATCACCGTGAACGATGATGTGAAGGAGCCTGTCCAGGCTGCGGTTGCCTTTGAGGAGCTCACCTCCACCGAGGTCAACAACAAGGGTGAGGAGACTCCGGATACTAATCCGGAGAAGCCGAACCACATCGCTGAGCACAAGGACATCAACGATGAGGACCAGACCGTAACCTCCCACGAGGTTGAGGGTCAGGAGCCGGGCGACGGCGAATCCTCCCACGGTTCCTCCAAGGACAATAAGTGGTGGCTCATCCTGATTCCGGGCATCGGCTTGGGCAAGATCATCAAGGATCACTTCGACCACAAGGATCATGGCAACCACAACGGTGGCCACGGTGACAACACCGGTAACCACGATGGTGGCAATGGTCACGAGGTCCAGGGTCAGGATGCTCCTAAGGGCGGCAACTCTGACAATGGTCACGAGGACAAGGGTCAGGATGCTCCTAAGGGCGGCAACTCTGACAATGGACACGGCCGTGGCGTCGAGGTCCAGGGTCAGGAACCTGAAGAGACTGGCAACGCACTGCCATCCAACGCCGACCGCGTTGAGATTAAGTCCGTTCCGTCCGGCGCAACCGAGCTTGAGCCGGGTATGCAGGATTACATCAAGTAGTCCATAAGCATCGGTGAGGCGGCCCGCGGGTCGCCCCACCGGGGTTGAGACTTAAACACCAAAAATCCCCTCCAGGGTGTGACTGCACACGCTGGAGGGGATTTGCATATAACCTGCACAAGGTAGACAAATCGAGGAAGTAGAGGAAGCTAGCTATGGGAAAGCACGCGCAACCACAGCAGCCAGAAGACAATGGAATGTCGCAGTATCCGGCGAGTGGGGAAGAAGGGGGCGTCGGCAAGCGGGGCATGGGCCGTGGCAAGCTGATCGCTATTATCGCGGCCATCATTGCGGTGGCGTTGGTCTTGCTGCAGGTAGTGCTGTACCTGGCGCGCGATGATGAGGATGAGGCCGGCTCGGCGCCGGAGACGGTGGCCAGCGAGAGCGCCTCGGAGGAATCCGGGCCGAAGTCCGATGCCTTCGTGGATGATTCGGGCCAGCAGGAGCACGAGTATGAGGCCGCGCCTGGTGAGTTCAAGGGCTTTGAGGGCATGTCCGTGGGCATCGATGGCGAATATGCGGCCGTAGACCCCGTACAGGTCACGGACCAGGGCGTGCTGTTGCCGCCACACGACGTCACCCGCGTGGGCTGGTACTCCGCCTCCGCTGTGCCTGGTGAGCCGGGCAACGTGGGCTCGAGTGTGATTACCGGCCACATTAACTACCAGGGCCAGGGCACTGGTTATGCGGAGAAGTTCACGAAGCTGAAGAAGGGCCAGGAATTTACCGTGGTCATCGACGGCCAGGAGCGCACTTTCCGCGTGACCGAGGCGCCGTACCGCCTGCCTAAGGGCTCCGGATTCCCGGATGTGGTTAACGATAAGGAAGGCGAGAACCGTCTGGTTCTCATTACCTGTGGCGGCCAGTTCGTTGGTGGCGCACTGGGTTATGAGGACAACATCATTACCGTGGCGGAGCCGGTAGGCGAGCCAGAGTAGCCCGCCGAGCAGCCGGCAGGGGAGGCACCGGCTGAGGCACCTGCAGCCTAGGCTGAAACTCCTACGGCGCCCTGTGGAATTGCCCACAGGGCGCCTTCGCCTATCCGGCTCACCTGGCATGTAGGTGGTGGGGTTGGGGCCTAAATATGAAATAATTTAAGGCAGTAAACGCCGCTGCCTGCGGCTTAGAAGGAGCATTTTCATGGATAATCCAGGCGAGATCGCCGGTCATATTGGCACGCCGCTGACCAGCAATGCCACCAAGGTATTGCTGCTGGGCTCGGGCGAGCTGGGCAAGCAGCTGGCCATGTCCTTCCAAAACCTGGGCTTGGAGGTCCACGCGGTGGACTCGTATGCGGGCGCGCCGGCGCACCAGGTGGCGCAGTATAGCTACGTCGCCGATATCAAGGACACCGGGCGCATCCTGCAGCTGGCCCAAGAGATTCAGCCGCATTTTGTGGTTCCAGAGGTAGAAACCGTTGCGGTAGAAGCGCTGGAGGAGATGGAAGCGCATAGCGACGCCATCGTGGTCCCCTCCGCCCGCGCCTGCGCCATGACGCAGGACCGCCAGTGCGTGCGCGAGGTGGCGGAGAATATCGGGCTGCCGGTTTCCGCGTATCGCTTTGCTAGCTCCGTGGAGGAGCTCGAGGAAGCGGTGGGGGAGCTGGGCTTTCCGTGCATTATTAAGCCGGATGTGTCCACCTCCGGCAAGGGCCACATGATTGCTCGCGATGAGGAGGATGTGCGCACCGCGTGGGAGACCGTGCGGCGCGTGTCCTCGGATTCGCAACGCGTGGTGGCCGAGCGCTTCGTGGACTTTGACCTTGAGGTCACCCTGCTGGCTATTCGTTCCATTGATCCGGCCACGGGCAAGTTGGCTACGTGGTTTAGCGAGCCCATCGGCCACCGCCATGAGCGCGGCGACCTCGTGGAGGAGTGGCAGCCTACCGGCATGAGCGAGATCGCGCTGGAAAACGCACGCTCGGTGGCCGCGCGCATTTCTAATGAGTTGGGCGGGCGCGGCGTGTACTGCGTGGAGCTCTTCGTTGCGGGCGATGACGTGTACTTTTCCTCCGTCTCCCCGCGGCCCTCGGATACGGCGATGCTGACCTGCTATACGCAGCGTTTTTCCGCCTTCGACCTGCATGCGCGCGCGATTTTGGGCTACCCCATCGACGCCACCCTGGTCACCCCGGGCGCCAGCGTGGTCATCCACGCGGACGAGGAGCTGAATGAGGTTGCCTATACCGGCATCGCCGCGGCCCTCAATTACGCAGAGACGGATGTGAAGCTCTTTGGCAAGCCCGGGGCCTACAAGGGCCGTCGCATGGGCTTGGTGTCTGCCACCGCGGAAAGCGCGGAGGAGGCACGCGACCGCGCAGCACTAGCGGCGCACAAGATTGAGGTGACCTCCACGCCGGGTCTTTTGGCCCAGGGCGGTGCGCGCGGCATCGAGCCGGAGGCGGATAACGTCCCCGATATCGAGGTCGTGGAATACGAGGGCGGCGTGGAGCTCGACCCGAAGCTTGCCTCCGGCGTGGATGACGCCGACTAGGAAGCGGGGCGCAGCATCGGCTGGTGGGGGACTCCCTCGTCGTCGAATAGCTCGCCTACCGGAGTAAAGCCAAAGCCGGCGTAATAGTCCACGAGGCCGGCCTGCGCCTCCAGGTAGAGCGGCTGGCCCGGGTGCATGCGCTCGCCTAGGTCGACGGCCGCTTGGAAGAGTTCGCGGCCGAGGCCCGTGCCGCGCGCGGCGGGCGCGAGTGCGAAGCGGCCGATTTGGGCGCCGGCGGCGTCGGCAAGCGCGGCGTCAGTGGGCGCGGCCGGAAAGACGCGGGCCGTGCCGAGCAGCTCGTCGGTGTCCGCGTCCCAGGCCAGCAGGTGCACGGTCTGGGGGTCGGCGTCGGTGGCGTCAATCTCGGCGTACGGGCTGCGCTGCTCGTGCACAAAGACATCCACCCGCAGCTTGTAGAGGTGGTGGACGTCCAAGGCTGCCAGTTGGCCCAAGGGCGCGGCGGAAATGAAATGCGGCATGGGCTAGGCCTGCGGGCCGGCGTGCTTGACCATCTCGTCCCACTCAACGATCTTGATGCGCTCGCGGCCGTGCGGTTCACCGGCGGCGCGTTCGGCGGCATCCAGGCGGTGCCAGCCTTCCCAGGTGGTCACGGCGATATCGCGGGAGGCCAAGAAGTCTAGGATGTCCTGCGGATCGCGCTTGGTGGCAGGCTCCAAGTCGCCTGCCTTGTAATCGGCGATGAGCATGGTGGTGGTGTCCTTGGCATCGGACTTGGTATTGCCAATCAGGCCCACTGGGCCGCGCTTAATCCAGCCGGTGGTGTAGAGGCCAGGCAGCTTTTCGCCGTCGACATTGGCCAACACGTGGCCGCCGTCGTTGGGCATGGTGGCCTGGGTCTCGTCGAAAGGCACGCCGTCGACGGACTGCGGGTGGTAGCCTACCGCGCGGTAGACGGCCTGCACCGGCCACTCGGTGAACTTGACGGTACCGGTTACGGAGCCATCGCCATTGAGCTCGGTGCGCTCGGTCTTGATGGCGGTGACGTGCCCGTCCTCGCCCAATACCTCTACCGGGGACTCGAAGAAGTGGATGTAGAGCTTGTGCGGGGCATCGCCCGGCTCGCGCATGGCGTAAGACTCGAGGGTCTGGCACACCAGGTCGGTGGACTTGGCGGCGCGGCGGGCCTCCTCGGAGGCGGCGTCATACTCGATGTCCTCGGGGTTGACGATGACCTCGATGGTCGGGGACTCGTCCAGCTCCTTGAGCTCCTTCGGCGTGTACTTAGCCTGCGCCGGGCCGCGGCGGCCGAAGACGTGGACCTCCTTGGCACGGTTCTTCTTCAGCGCCTCATAAACGTTATCGGGGATCTCCGTCACGAGCAGCTCGTCCGCGGTCTTAGCCAGGATGCGGGAGACGTCGAGGGAGACATTGCCCACACCAACCACGGCGACGGACTCTGCGGAGAGATCCCAATCGCGTTCGAAGTTGGGGTTGCCGTCATAAAAGCCCACGAATTCGCCGGCGCCATGGTTGCCCTTGAGATCCTCGCCCGGGATGCCCATGCGCTTATCGGCGGTAGCACCGGTGGCGAAGATGATGGCGTCATAATACTCGCGCATCTCCTCGACGGTGATGTCCTTGCCCACCTCGATATTGCCCAGGAAGCGGATCTCTTCCTTTTCCATAACGTTGTGCAGGGACTGCACGATGCCCTTAATACGCGGGTGATCCGGTGCCACGCCGTAGCGGATCAAACCGAACGGCGTCGGCATCTTTTCAAAAAGATCGATCTGCACATCGAGGTCGGATTTCACTAGAAGGTCAGAGGCGTAAATGCCTGCCGGGCCGGAGCCGACCACGGCGACGCGCACTGGGGTAGTCATGTGCTTAGGGTGTCCTTTCTTTCGTTGTGCTGCATATTCTACGCGGTCACTATGCGATAAAAACCACAGCGTTACTAACCCCAGTTTAGGGAGGTCACGATGGGGCATAGGAGGGGGTAAATCGCGTACAGTGGAATAGTCACCGCGTGTTAATAACTGTGATGGCTGACATGAAGTTATGACACGCGTTAATTGTGTTCAAGTGACCGTGACTGAAAGGTAAATTGCATGTCTGCATCCCATTCCGCAGTTATTAGCGCTATCGGCCGTGGCTTCGATGGCCTCGACGTGCCCGCCTTGGCTAAAGACCTAGGCGCGGAGCTCATCCGCCTCGAAGACTTCGATGCCACCGTCGCCGCCGTACTTGCTGAGGCTCCCGCCGCTGAGAACATCGTGGCGCAGGGCACCGGCGATATCGCCTTCGATGCTGAGGTAGCTGCCGCCCTTGGCCTGCCGCTGGCCATCATTTCCGGCGCCCCGCAGCGCACCGGCGAGCTTGCCCAGCACAATGCGGAATCCCTGGGGGCTACCGTCGCTGGCATCTTCACCGATCTGGAAGCGGTTCCGGGCGCACTTGCTGCGCTTGGCGACGTCTCCCCGGTCATGTCCGCAGACCTCTTCCAGAAGCAGCTCATTGACCAGGCCCGCGCCGCCGGTTCGCACATCGTTCTGCCAGAGGGTGACGATGACCGCATCCTCGAGGCAGCCCACGTGGTGCTGCGCGATAAGGTTGCCAAGCTGACCATTCTGGGCAACGAGGCTGATATCAAGGCCCGTGCCGAAGAGCTCAAGCTCGACCTGGCTGGTGCCGAGATCATCAACCACCTCGAGTCCCCGCTGGCAGAGGAATTCGCTGCCGACTTTGCCGAGCTGCGCAAGAAGAAGGGCGTTACCCTCGAGCAGGCTCGCGAGACGATGAAGGACATCTCCTACTTCGCCACCATGATGGTGCACAAGGGCTTGGCCGATGGCATGGTTTCCGGTGCTGCTCACACCACCGCCCACACCATCAAGCCTTCCTTCCAGATCATCAAGACCAAGCCGAATGCTTCCGTGGTCTCCTCCATCTTCCTGATGGTCATGCGCGGCCGCCTGTGGGCCTTTGGTGACTGCGCCGTCAACCCGAACCCCACCGCTGAGCAGCTGGGCGAGATCGCCATCGTTTCCGCACAGACCGCCTCCCAGTTCGGCATCGATCCACGCGTGGCCATGCTGTCCTACTCCTCCGGCACTTCCGGTTCCGGCCCGGACGTTGACCGTGCAGTGGCCGCCGTCGAAGCCGCTAAGAAGCTGGATTCCTCCGTCAAGGTGGATGGCCCACTGCAGTTCGACGCCGCCTGCGACCCAGGCGTTGCGGCTAAGAAGATGCCGAACTCCGAGGTGGCCGGCAAGGCAAACGTCTTCGTCTTCCCGGATCTTGAGGCCGGCAATATTGGCTACAAGACGGCACAGCGCACCGGCGGCGCGCTCGCCGTGGGCCCGATCCTGCAGGGCCTGAACAAGCCGGTTAACGATCTGTCGCGTGGCGCGACCGTTCCGGACATCATCAACACCGTTGCAATCACCGCTATTCAGGCTGGAGAGAAATAAATGTCATACGTTCTGGTCCTTAACTCAGGTTCTTCCTCCGTTAAATTCCAGCTGGTCGATCCCGAGTCCAGCGCCACGGATACGCCGCTGGTCTCTGGTCTGGTCGAGCAGGTTGGCGAGCCCCTCGGTGCCGTCACCGTCAAGACCGGTGGCGAGAAGTACAAGGAAGAGCTGGAAATCCCTACTCACTCCTTCGGCCTTGAGCGCGCTTTTGCCATCATGAGCGAGCACAACGTTGGCCCGACCGACGTGGATGTTATCGCCGTTGGTCACCGTGTTGTTCACGGCGGCCGCCTCTTCTCCGAGCCGCAGCTCATCGTGGACCAGATTGAGTCCATGATTGAGGACCTCATTCCGCTGGCTCCGCTGCACAACCCGGCCAACTTGGATGGCATCCGGGTGGCCCGCAAGATGCTGCCGGATATTCCGCATGTTGCCGTCTTCGATACCGCGTTCTTTAACACCCTGCCGCCGGCAGCTGCGCTGTATGCCATCAATAATGAAGTGGCATCCAAGTACGATATCCGTCGCTACGGCTTCCACGGCACCTCTCACGAGTTCGTCTCCCAGCAGGTACCAGCCCTCTTGGGCCGCGACCCGATGCACACCCACCAGATCACCCTCCACCTGGGCAACGGTGCTTCTGCTGCGGCTATCCGCAATGGCCGCGCCATCGATACCTCGATGGGCCTGACCCCGCTGGCTGGTCTGGCTATGGGTACCCGTTCCGGTGACATTGACCCGGGCATCATCTTCCACCTCGTCCGCCAGGCGGGCATGAGCGTGGATGAGATTGATAATCTGCTCAACAAGCAGTCCGGTGTCAAGGGTATCTCTGGCGTTAACGACTTCCGTACGCTGCGCGAGCGCATCGACAACGAGGACCAGGACGCTTGGCTGGCTTATAACATCTACATCCACCAGCTACGCCGCTTCATCGGTTCCTACATGATTTCCTTGGGCCGCGTGGACGCCATCACCTTTACCGCCGGTGTGGGCGAGAACGATACCGAGGTCCGTCAGGATTCCCTGTACAACCTGGATATGTACGGCATCCACTTTGATAAGGAGCGCAACCTGGTTCGTTCCGACCAGCCGCGCATGATCTCCACCGAGGATTCCCCGGTTAAGGTCTTTGTCGTTCCGACCAACGAGGAGCTGGCTATCGCTCAGAAGTCCGCCGAAATCGCCGCAATGGCGCGTGAGGCTGGCCTCTACAAGTAAAGATTCTCACGTCCAGTTAGAAGCTGGAATGTGAACGAGAGGCGTGCGATCCATAAGGGATCGCACGCCTCTTTTTTATCTCTGAACCTAGTACAGCAAGCGTTTCGTTTATTTCGTTTATTCTGTAGGGTGGGGGTATGAAGGACTTACAAAATGGCGGGACAACTCGGGATACCAGCCCAGCGGAAGAGGCTTTATTAAGGCTCAATTCTGTGTTGGAGGCAGAAGATTCACCGGCACCAGTGGATATATTCGTGCAAGGAACCGAGCAAACAATCGCAATTCCGCGAGAGATCGCCGAAACCCTGCAGAAAGTTCTCGCCATTGAAGCGGCAGGGAAATCGATCCGCGTAGTGCCCGAGGAATCCGAATTCACCACGCAACAGGCAGCAGACTTTCTCAATGTTTCGCGGCCACACGTTGTAAAGCTCATTGATGAAGGGAGCCTTCCCGGCTACAAAGTTGGGTCCCATCGTCGTGTGAGGCGTGCGGATCTGCAGAAATACAAGAATGAAAGAGATGCCCGTCAGCGCCGTGCCGTAGCTGAATTGACGGCCTTATCGGAGGACCTGGAGCTTTATTAGTGGGGCGGCTGTACGGGGCCTGTGTAGCGATTAGAAGGTAGTGACCGGGCGGACCTGGTTGGCTAGGTCAACGAGTGCGTAGCGGTGGCGGCTAAACGGTGCTTGGCGCGCGAGGGCGCGGAGTGTCTCGGAGAGGCCGGTGCGCAGGCCACGCTGGGTAAAGGCGTATTCGAAGAGGTCGTTGGGGGAAGCGGCTCGCGAGAGATCGGCATTGCGCAGGAAATTGAGGCCGGCGGAGATGACGGCGATCTTGATCTGGAGGAAGCGCGGCTCGTTGGTGGGGACCTCTTCGAGGCGTCGGGCGGCGCGGCGAATGCGGGATTCGGAGAGGTCGTGAACGATGAGCTGGAGGATCGTCGTCAAGCGGGCCATGCGATAGTGGCGCGAGGCATTGGGGACCTTGTCGAGGACCACGACGGCTACCTCCACCTGGCCCTCGGAGCGCAGCTGGCGGGCGAGGCCAAAGGAAGAGGAGACGGTGGTGGGATTGGTGGACCACACAATGCCGTAGAGGCGCATGGAGTTAAAGCGCAGCGCAGCCGGATCCTGGGTGACGTGGTTCCAGATTTCCGGCTGGCCCTCAAAGGCGGAGTTGGGGAGATCGGCCAGCGTGGAATGCATATTGGAGCAGGCGCGGGCCACGGTGGGGTCAATAAGCGCGGTATCGCTGTAGTCCAGCTGCTGCAGAATGAGTTCATTGATGGCGGCGATGGCGAGCTTGGGCGCCGCCTCGCCCGGCAGAAGATCGAGGACGGTGGAGAAGTATTTCTGGGCGTCGCGGTAGTCGTCGTGAAGCAGCTCGGTGATGCCGGCGTACCACTGGAAACGCCAGTCGCGGCCGAGGCGGTCCTCGATGGAACTCAGCCACTGGCGGGCTTGGCCGGTATAGCCTAGGTCGATCATGGAGCGCACCACGCCCAGCGGGATTTCGGCCGAGTGCTCGTACTCGGGGGTCTGCATGGCCTGGCGGAGGGTCTCCAGGGCCTCCTGTGGCTCCGCATAGGAAGCGCCCTGCAGCAGGCCGGCACCCACGTCATCGCGGTCTAGCAGCGGGGTAGGCAGGGCGGAGACGACCTCGGGGGCGGTGATTTGGACGGTGCGATCGATGCCGTCGATAAGCTGATCCGTGCGAAACACCAGGTGCTTGGTGCCAAAGGTGGTACGTTGCGGCGAGAACAGCGAGTGCTGGGATGGGTACTGCAGGCCGTCGCGGATGGCAATGACCTCGCGCAGCACGCCGTAGAGCTGGGTGCGTAGCTCCTTGATGGAGGTAAAGCGGCGCTCCGGATCCGGGTCGGTGGCGCGCTGCAGCAGGCGGTAGAGCGATAGGAAGCGGCGCAGCTCCGGCTCCTCGGTCGGGGTGGGAATGCCCGGCAGGTAGACGCCGTCCTCGGTGGGCAGCTTGAGGCAGAGCGAGGCCAGGGTGCGGCCGATGGTGTAGATATCGCTGGCGACGGACGGGCCCTCGGTGGCCACTTCCGGGGCCTGGTAGCCCTTGGTGCCGTAGATATAGCCAAACGCGCCAATTCCGGAGACCGCGCCCAGGTCAATGAGCTTGACCTGGTCCTCGGTGACGATGATGTTATCGGGCTTTAAGTCGTTATAGACCACCCCGCGCGAATGCAGGTACTCCAGCGCGGGCAGGACTTCCAAGATATAAGCAATGGCGATATCGACCGGCAGGAGCTTATCCGGCTGCTTTTTGCGCCTGCTTCTTAGCGACGGCCCGCCGACATACTCCATGACAATAAAGCCACCGGGCACCCGGGCGTCATCGATGAAATTGAAAATCTTGACGATGCCAGGGTGGGTAATATCGGCGAGGAATTCGCGTTCTGCCACCGCAGCGGCGGTTTCATCGGCCGATTTTTGAGCCTGCATACCTTTGAGGACCACCACTCTTCCGGAGACAAAGTGATCATTGGCCAGGTAAATCCAGCCCATGCCGCCGTGGGCGATAACGCCCAAGATTTCGTACTGTCCGGCCACCATGTCACCGGGCTGTAGCTGTGGTGGCGGAATCTTCTTGCCTGAAGATTCCTCGGTGGGGTCAATGAGCGCATCGGTGGGCTCGGCCGGGGTGATAAACGGCAGGCGCACCATGCCATCGGCCACGCGGCGTTCGGCGCGGTGGGTGCCGCGGCGTTCGCGGAAGGTATCGAGCGCGCGACGGCGCGAGCGCTGCGAGGAGTCTTCTTGGGATTTTTGGACGCGCTGTTGTTCGCGTTGGGCGCGGATATTATCCAGATCCGCCAGAAGGCTGGAGATGTGGTCTGGGTCGATGGAACCATCGCCGTCCTCGTCTTCGTCCGCAAACGGGTCGAAAGCAACCGCAGAAGTGCCGGCAACATCGCCGGGCTCATCCTTGGCGGCGAAGGGGTCGAAGGCCACGGCCGCAGTGCCCTCTTCGTCTTCGTCCGAAAAGGGGTCGAAAGCAACGGCGGCGGTGGTGGGGCCATCATCCAAGGGGGCATCGTCCAGCGCATCCGGCTCCTGCGCGGAGTTGGCGGCGTTGGTGGGCTGGCGGAAGGCGCGCTGGGTATCGAGGTTTTCGGGCTCGATGTACTCGAGCTCGTCGTCGCTGAAGTTTGGGTTATGGCTCATGGCTTAGCGTCCTCCTCGATGTACTTGCCAGCCGGCAGGGTGGGCTCTTCCAGGTAGGCGCCGAGCCACTCCTCAAAAATGGAAGACCAAGTGCCGTCGCGGCGGATGCGTTCGAGCGTGGAATTTACTTGGCGCAGCAGCGGGCGGGTGTCCTGCTGCTTGCTGGGGCGGCGCACGGCCACGCCGTAGTTCTCGGTCTCTAGCGGCTCGCCCACGATGGAGGTATAGGAGTCTTGGGCGGCCATGCCGGAGAGCAAGGCATCATCGACGACGATGCCATCGGCCTGGTTGAGCTGTAGGGCCATCAGGCAATCGCCCCAGGAACGGGTAACCAAGATATCGGACTTGGGGGCGTGTTCGCGGATGGTTTCCAGCGCGGTGGACGCGCCCACACCGCATAGGGTCTTACCGGCGGCGTCCTTCACGGACTTAATGCCGGAATTGGTAAGCACCAGCATGCGGGTTTGGGTGCTCATATAGGGAATGGAAAAGGCCACGTCGCGCTCGCGTTCCGGGCTAATGGTCATGGTGCGCACAATCATGTCCACCGCGCCGGAATTGAGGGCATCGACGCGGTCGGAGGATTCCACGAAGCGGAAGTCCACCTTATTGGGATCGCCAAAGATATCGCGGGCAATCTCGCGGGCGATGTCCACCTCGAAGCCGCGCACGTCGCCGGAGGCGGCATCGCGGTAGCTCATCAAGTTATTGGAACGGTCCACGCCCACGATGAGACGACCGCGCTTGACGATGTCCGGCACCCGCTCCTTCGCCTTCTTATCGTCCGGGCGGTAGCTGCCCTTAATCTCTTCCTCAGAGGCGCGTTGCGCGGCGGTGGAGCCGGCCTTTTCAACCTTCGCTCCTTCCGGCAGCGGCGGGCCCGGCCGAGAATCGAGGGCGCGTTCGGCGGGCGCCTCCAGTGGCGGGGTGGAGCGAACATCGCAAGACGCTAGCGGCAGCGCGGCGCAGACGCAGGCAAGCGCGGCGAGGACGAGGCGGGGGCGGCGCATTAGAGGTACTCCTGCAGTCGGGGGCGGATGCCCAGCCACACGGCAATAATGGCGCACAAGGTCAGCAGGAACACGGCCGAGGACACCGCAGTCATGGCGGTCAGGCCGCGTTCCAAGTAGCTGCGCATGGCGATGCGCGCCTGGCCAATGAGATCCGAAAGCTCCGCGTCGAGCTCGTCATAGGAACGCGCCGCGGTCATCTCGCCATCCTTGGGCTCGGTGGCCGTGGCCTGGTAGATGGCCTCGTCATAGTCGCCGTCCTTGAGCGCACCCATGAGTTTGTCGTGGGTACCGCGCCACTGCTCGGCGGCCGCCCGGGCGCTGTGGATGAGTTCTGGGTCGGTGACCTCCACGTCCTCATCATTGAGCGCTTCCTCATAATCCTCCAGGGCCCCTTCGATGGAGTTGATGGAGCTGGAAAAGCGCACCATCGAATCCTCCTCGGAGGAGCGCAGCACTAGCGCCAGTGTCTCGGAGGTGCGTGCCTGCTGGGCCTCAATCCGCGAGGCCGTCAGCGAATCCCACGGGCGGGAGGCCGTCTCAAAGCCCTGGTGGCCGGTGGACCAGGTGGCGAGGTTGGATAGCGCCACCCAGGAGATGGCCAAGAAAAGCAGCACACTGGCAGTTAAGAAGCCGCGGTTAAAACGCCGGCGGGTCTGGCGCCACAGCCACCATTGGGCCACGGCTAGGAAAAAGAGCGCCGCCAAGAGGCCGGAGAGCGGCACCCACTGCGGCGAGGTGAGCTTTTGTTGTTGCTGATTCACCTTGGCAGTGGTCAGCTGGAATAGCTCGGAGGCAGCCGGCAGAATACGCTCGCGCATGAGCGCCGAGGCATTGGACATATAGGAATTGGCCACCGCATTGCCCGCCCGGTGGTTGGCGCGGGCCTTTTCCACCATTGCGGTATAAACGGGCAGCTCCCGTTGGATAAAGGTCACCAGCTCGCGCACGCGACCATCCTCTTGGGTGGTGCCCAGCACGGATTCGGTGGCCGCTACGGAAGCGGCATCGATGGCCTCGTTATAACTATCGCGGTTTTCCTCTGATTCCACGCCGGCCTGCACGAAGCCGGTGGTGGCCACGGTATCGGCCACTGAGAGCGAACTATAAAGGTGGTGCGCCGCGTTTGACATCGGCTCAGTGGTGCTCAGCAGCTCGTCTAGGTCGGAGTGGCGGGCGGCGGAAGACTGGGACATCGATAAGCCGGCGGCGCCTAGGGCAACGGTGAGAATGAGCGTGACCGTAAATAGCTTGCCTGGGGTGGTGGAGGCGAAGTAGTAGAAGCGGCGCAGCAGGCGCGCCGGGCCCGCGAACCATTCCATGGCGCGGCTACTGAGCCCGCTGAAGGCCGGGCCGGTGGGCGCGGTGACCTCATCGAGCCAGTGATCGCTCGGGTGAGCGTGCTCGTCATGCACGCTTTCTGCCCGGACTGCCTGCTCGGTCATTCACTTAGAATAGCGCCCGCAGTGTGCTGGGCGCCACCATATACCCGCGTGTGTGGCTAGGATAGGCAGCATGCATAACCCTCACAGTGGAGACGGCTGGGCGGCAGGCCCCGGCGGCATTCGCGTCTGGGGAAAATTTGGTGCCGCCGGCCTGTTCCTCGTCGCCGGGCGCAAGGTGCTCCTCCAACACCGCGCCGCGTGGACCAACCACGGCGATACCTGGGGGATTCCGGGTGGCGCCCGCGATTTTACGGAGACGCCCACCCAGGCCGCGCTGCGTGAAACCCATGAAGAATGCGCGATTGCACCCCAGGACGTAGAGGTGCTCGATGCGCGAGTAACGGCCGGGCCCTATCCCGCGGCGGGGGATCTGCCGGGGGAGTGGACCTACACCACCGTCCTAGCACGCACGCGCACCGGCGCACCGCTTCCTACCACAGCTAATGAAGAGTCCTATGAGCTGCGCTGGGTGCCTTTTGAAGAGGTAGAAAGCCTCCCCCTTCTGGCCGCCTTCCGCCACGCCTTTCCCACCCTGCGGGAGAGCGTGGAGGCATTAAACAGGTAAAGTTGCCGGATTTATGGCACGCTAGTGCCATGATCGAAGTAGAAGGACTGACTAAACAATATAAGTCTGTCCGCGCCGTTGATGATCTCACCTTTCAGGTAAAACCCGGCATGGTCACCGGGTTCCTGGGTCCCAATGGCGCGGGCAAATCCACCACCATGCGCATGATCCTGGGCTTGGACACGCCGACGGCCGGCAGGACGCGCATCAACGGCAAGCACTACCACGAGCTGAAGGAGCCCCTGCGTGAGGTAGGCGCCTTGCTCGATGCCAAAGCGGTGCACCGCAACCGCAGCGCCGCCAACCACCTGAAATGGATTGCGCAGTCCAACGGCATTTCTACTTCCCGCGTTGACGAGGTCTTGGGGCTGGTAGGGCTTTCCGACGTCGCCGGTAAGAAGGTCGGCGGCTTCTCCCTCGGCATGGGCCAGCGCCTGGGCCTAGCCGGCGCGCTGCTCGGTGACCCCGGCATCCTCATCCTGGATGAGCCGGTCAACGGTCTCGACCCGGAAGGCATCCGCTGGGTCCGCCAGCTCGTGCGCGCCCTAGCCGATGAAGGCCGCACCATTTTGATTTCCTCCCACCTGCTCTCGGAGATGTCTCAGACCGCCGATCACCTCGTGGTCATTGGTAAGGGCCGCCTAGTGGCGGACCAGCCCACCTATGACTTTGTGAAGGACCACTCGCAGTCCTCTGTGCTGGTGCGCTCCGACCATCTCGATGCCTTTAGCTCCGCGCTGCGTGCCGAGGGCATCGCCTTTACCGAGTCCACCGACGAGGAAGGCCGCCCCCGCCTGGTGATTTCCAACCAGACCACCGATTTTGTGGGCCAGCTGGCTTACTCCACCGGGGTGCCGCTTAATGAGCTCAGCCTCAAGCGCGCCTCCTTGGAGGATGCCTTCATGGAGCTTACTGGCGACGCCGTCCAGTACCACGGCTCCACCGGCGCCCCCAACCCGGGCATCGCTGGCACCGCTGGCGCCGCCACTCCGTTCGCTCGACCCACCCAGCAGGAGGTTTAATTCGCCATGCTGAATACCTTGAAGTCCGAATGGACCAAGCTGCACACCACCCGCTCCTTCTGGTGGACCACCTTCATATTCCTCTTCTTTGTGTGGGGCTGGGCTATCTTGAATGCTCGCCTTACCCAACCGGCAGAAACCCCCGAGGATGCAGCGTTGGGCATGGATGTTATCACCCCGGATGGCGCGGTGTCTGTTCTTTTCGGCCTCGGCCTGCCCGTGCTCATGATCCAAGCCATCATGATCGTGACCACCGAGTACCGCTACGGCACGCAGACCATCACGTTTATGGCTACCCCGCGCCGCTGGTCGGTGGCCTTGGTCAAGCTGCTCATGTACGCGGTTATCGCGGCCGCGCTGACCTTCATCGCCGTGGCGGGCGCCTACCTGCTTACCGAGCTTTTTGCCCACGATGAGGTAGCCGCGCAATTCCACCCTTGGGACGATGAGATGGGACAAAAGCAGCTGTGGAAGTACCCCCTAGCCGCCGCGCTCCTTGTCCTCTTCGCACAAGGCCTAGGCCTGCTGCTGCGTTCGACGGCTGGTGCTGTGGCTATCGGCCTCATCCTCTTCCTCGGCGTGGATAATCTTGTGGCCAGCATCCCCAAGGTTGGTAGCAAGCTGGTTAACTTCATGCCGTTCAAGTCTTTCCAGTCTTGGCTTTGGGAGATAGATCCGGTGGATGCTCCGTGGAAGGAATCCTGGGGATTCTGCCTGGTATTTATTGCCTGGGCCGTTATCCTGTGGGGCCTCGGTGTCCTCTTGTTGCAAAAGCGCGACGCCTAAGCGGCTCTAACGCACAGCACCGCCCCGGATGGCTGAACTGCTCCCCATTAGTTGGACTGAGAAATCAGTTGCCAACAACTAGTGGGGAGCATTTTCTTTGAGAGCACGTAGTTCGCTGAGTGAAGTTCAGCGTGAGCAGTTAGTGGAGCTTTTC